>DAHVRG010000106.1 GCA_027322565.1 Georgenia sp. | reverse complement strand
CGGCCCGGCCGTAGGCGAACACGCTGTCCGCCGGCCCACCCCTGGCGGCGTTGTTGACGAAGTACCGGTTGCCGCGGCGCACGGTGATGGTGTCCCTGCCGTCCCCGTCCCAGTCCCCGATGAGCACCTCGTCGGTGTGCCGGCCGTACTGGAAGACGTGCTCGGGCACGCCGTCCCACCCGTCGTTGAGGAAGAAGCCGTGGCGCTGCGCCGGCGGCGTGGGCTCCTCCGGCTCCTCCGGCTCGATCGGCGGGATCTCGCCGTCGCCGTCACGGTCGATGATGAACGGGACGGTGGAGGCGATCTGGACGTGGTCGCGGTTGTCCGGGTCGCCGAGCGGGCTCAGCGCGCGGATCTCGAGCGTGTAGCGCCCGTCGGGCACGTCGCTGCGGCTGCCGTCCGCGTTGGACCGGGTCCCGTCCCACGTCCAGGCGGTGAAGTCGGTGCCGGCGTCACGGCCGACGTACTCGACGTACCGGGCGATGGCCTGGCCGTCGGTGACGGCCTGCGGACGCATGTCCCCCGAGCCTCCCGGCCCCTCCGGCATGGGCCGGAAGATGGTGAAGGTGAGGGACTGCGCCGGGTGCTCGAGGTGGATGAGCACCGTCGGGACGTCGCCGTTCTCCAGCGTGAAGACCTCGTCCTTCCCGACCGGGTTCCACGAGCCGCCCGCGACGCAGTCGATATCGATGTACCGGTCGCAGCCCGCGAGCTTGCCGAGGGCGGGCAGGTCGATGCCGCCGAGGTTCTCCAGCAGCGGGAGCGACTGGTAGTCACCGGCGAACCCGGCGAAGGGCACGCTCAGCGGCGCGCCCTCCTCCGGCGTGAGGACGATGTACCCGCCGTACTGGGCGAGGAGCTCGTCCATCCCCTCCTCCGGCGCGATGGTCACCTCGACGGTGGCGCTGCCACCCGCGGGCACGGTGACCTCGTCGGGCATGACGACCTCGGACTCGGTGAGGTAGAAGCCCGGGTCGGCCGGGTCGTCGGCCGTGGCGATCGTGTCGGTCGAGGACAGGGTGTAGGTGACATCCGTGTCGCCGTCGTTGGTGACGGTGAGCTCACGGGTGACCGGGCCGCCCTCCGACTCGCCGAGGGCGAGCTTGCCGGGCGTCACCCTCGTCGTCGCCAGGATGGTGTCGTCGATGTCGAGCATGCCGGCGCCCTGCCGGTGGACCGGCTCGAGGTAGCCCGCGCCCGGGACGAGCGACCAGTCGGCCGGGTCGGCGGAGTTCTGCAGCAGGTCGCGCACCTCCTCGGTGCCGACGTCGGGGCGGGCCTCGAGGAGGAGCGCCACCGCACCCGCGACGTGCGGGGCGGACATGGAGGTTCCCGACATCACGCCGTGCCCACCGCCCTCCAGCGGGTAGGTGGAGAGGATGCTGCCGCCCGGGGCGCCGATGTCCGGCTTGAGGTCCAGCTCGGCGGTGAGGCCGTAGGAGCTGAAGCTGGACATCAGGCCGGCGGTCGGGTTGGCCGCGTCGATGATGTCGTCGGTCCAGGTGAGCGTCGCGCCGTCGTCGGCCACGGTCGCGTCCAGCGCGAGACCGGCCTCCCGGCCGACGCTGACCACCGGGATGGTGATCGGCTCGGTTCCCGCGACGCTCGCGGCGAACAGGCCCGGCACGTTGTTGTACAGGACGACCGCGGCCGCGCCGGCCTTCTGGGCGGCGAGCGCCTTGGCGTAGAAGCTCGCGTCGCAGTCCGGGGTCGACGCGTGGGCTCCTCGCTCGATGAGCACCGCCTGGCCGCTGAGGTCGGCCTCGATCGGCGCGCACGCGGTGGACTCGGCCGTGCCGGGCGCACCGAGCCGGGCGAGGGGCACGGAGCCCTCGGTGGGCGGTGCCGGCGAGCCGGAGGCCGGCATGTACGGGACCTGCTCGCCGTCCACCTCGAACACCGCCGCCTTGACGGCGACGTTGTCGAAGGAGGCGACGCCGATGACTTTCTCCCCCACGCCGGGGGCGCCGGCGGACCAGGTCCCCTCGGTGCCGCTGTTGCCGATCGACGCGACGACGACAACGCCGGCGTCGACGAGGTTGTCGGCGGCGACGGCCGTCGGGTACTGCGGGAAGGTGGAGAAGGCCGAGCCGATGCTCATGTTGACGACGTCCATGCCGTCGACGAGCGCCTGCTCCATCGCCGCGGCCATGATGTCGGCCTCGGTGGAGCCGTCACAGCCGAAGACGCGGTAGGCGCCGAGCTGGGCGCCGGGCGCCACGCCCCGGACTCCGCCGGCGTCCACGTCACCGTCGGCGGCGACGATGCCGGCCACGTGGGTGCCGTGGCCGTGGCAGTCGTCCGGGTCGGGGTCGGGCATGGGGACGGGCTGGTAGGCCGGGTCCTCCGGGTCGGCGTTGTAGTCGTCGCCGACGAAGTCGCTGCCGGCCACCACCTTGTCGGTGGGAAAGCTCGTCTCGCCGTCGACGCCGGCGCCGCCGAGGTCCGGGTGGTCGTAGTCGACGCCGGTGTCGATGATGCCGACCTTGAGGCCCTCACCGGTGTACCCGAGCTCGCTCTGGGCGATGTCGGCACCGCTCATCGACAGGGCGTAGACGAGGTCCTTGTCGGAGACCGGGGTCTGCGGTGCGTCGATCGGCAGCACCGGGTAGACCGCCTTGACCTGGTCCAGGTCCCGGATGACGTCGATGTCCTCGTCGTCGATGTTCGCCGAGATGCCGTTCCACAGCCGGGTGAAGGTCTGGCGGACGTCGAGGTCGACACCGGCGGACCGCGCCTCGGTGGTGATGTCCCGCCGGGCCTGCGCCATGATGCGCAGGTCGCCGCCCCGCGTGACGGGCTCCTCCTCGAGCTCGACGAACCACGCCCCCGTCCGGGAGGTGGCGAACTCGCTGCTGAGCTCGGGGGTCGTCTCCGGTACGTCGACGCCGAGGTCGGAGGCGCTGCCGAGGGGCTCGGGGCCGCTCGTGTCGGCCGTGGCGGTGGGTGCCGCCAAGGTGAGGACGAGCGCGGCGGCGGCGCCGACGCTCATTCCGACGCGGGCGCACCGTCGCGCGCCGCGTGCTTTGTCAAGTGGTGGTCTCACGGGTTCCCCTCTGTGGATCGGAGCGGGCGCCGGGTGTGGCTCCCACCACAGCACGGTAGAGAACACCGCGGGCAAATGGTCAGTAACGCGCCAGCGAGTGGTCAATCGGTCCAGGTGCTCAGTGAGGTCGACAGATGTGGGCGGCCGAGGCCCCGCCCCCCGGGCGGACCGGAGGGCGGGGCCTCGGGCTCAGTGCTGCAGACGTCGGCGCAGCAGCACCGCTCCGGCTGCGGCGAGCAGTGCCGCGAGCAGCACCGCGGCCGCGACCGGGGCTCCGGTCGAGGGCAGGGACCCGTCGGGTGCCGTGGGCTCCACGTCCCCGTCGTCCTCACCGGTCGGGTCCTCACCGGGGCCGGTCGGGTCCTCGGTCGGGCCGGTCGGGTCCTCGGCCGGGTCGGTCGGGTCCTCACCCGGGTCGGTCGGGTCCTCGCCCGGGTCGGTCGGGTCCTCGCCCGGGCCGTCGGCCGCTGCCACCGCCGCGAACGGGGCGACGCTGATGCGGTCGACGATGGGGGCGTGCCGTGCCCGGAGCAGGATGCCCGGCCAGTTGTCCTCGGCGTAGGTCTCGCCGTCGAAGTTCGGCAGCTCCTCACTCGCCAGGGTGATGGTGTTCTCCCCCGCCGTGAGCTCGAGCACCACGGTCCGCTCCCAGAAGTTGTTCTCGTGGAACGTGGGCGGGAACATCACGCGCTCGGCGGGTCCGCTGTCGACCGAGATGTCCGCGTGCCGGCCCAGCGGGTTCGGGTTGTAGTGCGTGCCCGGGACCTGCTCGGGGTTGGAGTAGCGGAAGGTGACGGCGTGCGGGCCGTCCTCGTCCGCGGTGACGGTGAAGGACAGGGTGTTCCCATTGCCGGGGTCCCCGCCGACGTCCGTCACGGCCTGCCCGCCCTCGGCGAGCGAGTACTCCGCGACCCTGGCGTCACCCGCGAGCGTCGCGTCCTCGGCCTGGTACTCGGTGACCGGCAGGGCGTCCTGGCCGGCGGCGACGACGAGCCGGTCGAGGAGCACTCCCCCGCCGGCGCCGGTGACGGTCACCTTGTTCACCCCGCCGGAGAGGTACACGGCGGCGTCCTGGGCCTCGGCGAGGTCGAGGACGTCACGGCCGTTGACGGCCAGCGTGCCCTCACCCGCCCCGACGAGGTCGGCGCTCAGGGTCGACTCGCCCTCGTCGGCCGAGTACACCCAGAACGTCGCGGTCTCCCCGGCACCGAGCGCGACGGCTCCGGCGCCGGACACGCCGTCCGCCTCGGCCGCCGCCAGGGTGGTTGCCGCGGCCTGGGGGTCGAGGACCGTGGTCCCGCCGTCGAGCGCGGCGAGCTCGGCCTCGTAGACGTCGGCGTCCGCCTCGGGGTTCGGCAGCGCGAGGGTGATCCGGTCGATGAGCGCGTCCCCGACCGTCCCCCGGCTGCCGTCCAGGCTCTGCGCGGACAGGGTGATCGTGTGGGTGCCCTCGGTGAGCTCCACCGTCGTGTCGGTGTGGTCCCACACCACCCACTTGTATCCGAGCGGGAGGAAAAGCTCCTGCTCCTCGGCGCCGTCCACGGTGAGGAACACGTTGGTCGGGCCCTGCTCCTCCACCAGCTCGAAGGTGTTGAGGCTGTTGGCTAAGACCCTGAGGTCGTAGGTGCCGTCCTGCGGCACGGTGACCTCGAAGTCGAGCCGGACGTCCGAGCCGGTCCGCAGTCCGCCGACGTCGTACCCGCCGGAGGTGTAGAACTTCCCGACGTCGGCCGGTGAGCCCTCCGGGCCGTTGAGGCTGTAGCCGCTGCCGCTGTGCTCGGCGTCCTCGGCCTCGTAGCTGCCCTCCCACAGGGTGGGCGGCTGCGACGTCGAGGTCCCGGACCCAGCGGGCATCACCACGAGCTCGTAGGCCGAGGCCTCCTCGAGCCGGGGCAGCTGCTCGCCGTCGAAGTCGAGGCTGAACCCGCCGTCCTCCACCGGAACGACGAGCTCGGCCACGTGCCGCGGCTGCGGGGAGTCGCCCAGCTGCCCGGTCCACGGGATCTCGCGCACCCACACGCGGGCCTCGTCGCCGAAGGCCTCCGGCAGGTTCACGACGTCCACCGGCGCGGTGCCGTCGGAGCCGCCGAGGATCGCGCGGAGCACGGAGTGCTCCTCGTCCAGCGCGGCCACGCCCTGCAGCGTGTAGTTCTCGCCCGGGAAGGGCGGGGTGACTTCCACCGTGTGGCCGCTGAGGGCGGCGTAGGTGTTGAAGAGCCACCACTGGCCGTTGCCCCGGTTGGCGCCCACGGCGGAGTCGGAGAGGTTGCCGTTAATGTTCCAGAACGCGATCATCGCGTCGACCTTCGACTCCTCGATCGCCGAGATCCACTGGATCATCTGGCCCGGCACCGAGGTGTGGTAGTTGAAGGCGTACTCGTTGATGTTGATGGGCAGCTCGGTGCCCTCGTACTCGGTCCCCGCGAAGATCTCCGCCTCCCACTCGCGGTACTTGGCCACGTTGTCGCGGATGTTCTGCGGGTGGCTGAGCTCGTGCCACGTGATGATGTCGGGCACCGTGCCCGCCTCGACGGCGTGCTCGAGGAAGCCGTAGACCTGGTCGTACAGGATGCTCGTGTTGGGGCCGCTGATCCGGGTGTCGGGCAGCGCCTCGCGGATCATGCCGTAGGCGTGGTCCCAGGCGGCGAAGTAGTCGGTGGGGTCGCTGAGCCAGCTGGTGCCGTCGTAGCTCCACTCCCCGGTCCCGAACATGTTGCCCTCGGGCTCGTTGAAGGGCTCGATGACGATGTGGTCGCGGTAGCGGTCCTCGAGCTGCTGGACCATGGCGAGCTGGTCGGCGAGCACCTCCCAGTAACCGGAGAGCCGCTCCTGCGGTGTGTCCCCGGGCCACTGGTAGGGGAAGCCGCGGTACCAGTCGGTGGTCCGCACGTACACGTCGCCGCCGGTGGTGTCCGCAAGCTGCTGGACGACCTCGAGGGCGTCCGAGCCGGGGTGCTGCGCCCCGTCCTGGCCCTTGGTCGCCACGGTGCGCACGTTCATCCCCTCGACGAGGTTGTCGCTGGGCATGCCGTCGGCGTACAGGCCGTAGAGCAGCCCCGCGGCGCCGCCGTGGACCGGGCCGGTGTCGGTGCCGGCGTCGATCCGCAGCTCCCCGCGGGTGACGGTCACGCGTGCCGTCACGGCCGCGCCCGCCGCGGTACCGGCGACCTCGACGACGCCGGTGCGGTCGAACGCGCCCGGGTCCACCTC
>DAHVRG010000104.1 GCA_027322565.1 Georgenia sp. | reverse complement strand
CACGAGGGCGACGGCGAAGTACACGAGCCCGAGCCAGCCGGCGTCCTCCCGGGCGGCGAACATGTGGCCGAGGTTGCCGATCGCGTCGGTGGCCAGGACGAGGGCGACGTGCACGACCGTGAAGGCGACGAAGTACACCATGAGGGGGAAGTGCAGCGCCCGGGCGAAGCCCATCGGGACCACCCGGCTCAGGCCGCCCGGGCCCTGGGGCCACACCGGCGACATGCGCAGCCCGGTGACGAGCGCGAGCGGGGCGGCGAGGAACACGGTGGCGAAGTAGGCCAGCTGCTGAAGGGCGTTGTAGCCCAGCCAGCTGCTGTGCGCCGGCCACTCGAGCGAGGCGTACTGCAGCGCGACCGAGGCCGCGTGCGGGAGGACGTCCCAGCTCGTCGGGACGAGCCACGTCCAGCGTCCGCTGACGAACAGCAGGACGAGGAAGACGACACCGTTGAGCACCCACAGGAGGTCGACGGCCAGGTGCAGCCAGAGGTTGAGACTGATGCGGGGCCCTCCCCCGCGCGGCTGCCAGTGTCCCCGCGGGCGGGTGGTCGTCCGCACGAGCCACCCGCTGCGGACGATGAAGACGAGGAAGAAGGCGTTGAGGAAGTGCTGCCACGCCGCCCAGGCCGGGATCCCGACGGGTGCGGTGTCGGGGAGCTCGGCGACGCCGGGGTAGCGCGCCACGAAGTCCGCGACGGCGGGCAGGTCACGCAGCCACCGCGCGACGAGCACGACGACGACCAGTGCCACCAGAACGGCCGGCACCATCCAGGCCAGCTGCCTGCCTCGGCCCACACGTTTCTTCGCCTGCGCGGCCATGCCTCACCCACTTCGAGAGCTGCTCGGGAACGGGGCACGGAGCCCGGGCCACAGCCTACGGCCAGTCACGCCGCCCGGTCGGGTACCGGCGGCCCGGCACGGGAGACCGGCCGCAGCGTCATACTCGAGACGGGTGCCCGGCGCCTGGCCCGCGGTGAGCACCGCTGAGCAAAGGAAGGTCCATCGATGTCCAAGGTTTACGTCTTCACCAGGTTCGGCGGTCCTGAGACCGAGGAGCTGCAGGACCGTCCCGTGCCGGAGGCGGGTCCCGGTGAGCTGCTCGTCGAGGTCAGGGCCGGCGGGGTGAACCCGGCCGACTGGAAGATCCGCCAGGGGCTGTTCGGGACCCGCCGCGAGCTGCCGTCGGGGATGGGCCTCGAGGTCGCCGGGGTCGTCGTCGGCACCGGCGACGGCGTGAGCGGCTTCTCCGTCGGGGACGCGGTCGTCGCCGGGGTGGCGGGCGGGCGCGGGGGCTGGGCCGAGCACACCCTCGTCCGGGCGGCCGAGGCCGTCGCCAAGCCGGAGGAGGTCTCCTTCGTCGACGCGGCGACGCTGCCGGTGGCCGGGACCACTGCCTTCGACCTCGTCCACCAGGTCGCGCCGGCACCCGGGCAGCGCATGCTCGTGCTCGGCGCCGGTGGCGGTGTCGGCCTCATGGCCACCCAGCTCGCCGCCGTGCGTCGGGTCCACGTCATCGGGGTCGCCGGCCCGGGAAAACGTGACCTCGTCGAGGCCACCGGCGCCACCTTCGTACCCTCCGGGGCCGGGTTCGCCGAGCGGGTGCGTGAACTGGCTCCGCGCGGAGTCGACATCGTCGTCGACCTCGTCGGCGGGGACGTCCTGCGCGCGGCGGCGACGCTGGCCACGGAACCGGGCCGCGTCGTCTCGGCCGCGGACCCCGCCGTCACCGACCTCGGCGGTACCGGCCGGGTGCACCACCCGGATGCGCTGGCCAGGCTCACCGGCTACGTCCGGCAGGGACTCCTCGACCCGCACGTCACCGCGACGTACCCGCTCGACCGCGCCGGGGAGGCGCTGGCGGCGGTCGAGACCGGCCACGCCACGGGCAAGGTCGTCGTCCAGGTGCCCTGACCGGGCGGGGACGACCGCCCGCCCGCTCGGGACGTCGCACGGTGAACGGGCGGCAAACAACACGCAACCCCCGGTTGACGGAGCTGGCGTATACTGTCCTTTCCCCTCGCGCACCGGCGTCCTCTGACGCCGCTCGCTGCGCGAGCCTCCGGTCAGCACCGCGGATGAGGTCCGCGTACCCACCGGACCCACCGCACCACGGCTCGAGCGCGCCGCCCCGGCGGCAGCGCCCCGTAGGTGCCTGAGGTAGAAAGGCGGTTGATTTGCACCGACGAGCACTTGCCGGGTTCGACCCCACCTTCGTCGTCGAGGACACGGGCCGTCCCCAGGACCACGAGACCAAGTACACCGTCGACGGGGCGGGCAACGAGCTGCTGCTCTACCGCGACACCGTCCCGCGGTCACTGCGGGCACGGGACCGTCTCTCGCTGCTGGGCAGCCGCGCCGTCGCCGGCCTCCCCCGCCCGCTGAGCCACGCCCTCGTGCAGGCGGTGACGCGCTCCCAGCGCCTCGGTCGCCTGCCCCGGCCCGCCGGCGCGGCCGACGTCACGGCCGGGGCGGCGACGCTCGCGACCGCGGGAGAGCTCGCTCCCCCGCGGGTGGCCGAGTACGACCACGCGACCGAGGAGAGGCTGCGCCGCGATCACGTCCTCTCGGCGCTGCACCGCTTCGGGGTGCGCGCGTCGGTGATCCCCGCCGGCGCCGGGAAGGGTGCCGCCGTCGTCGTCCGCAGCAGCGACCGTGCCCGGGTGGGCGTGGCCTTGTCACGAGGCCTGGACGCCTCCTGGCGGGTGGTCCCCCTCGACGCGCCCGGCGCCCGGCCGCGCCGCGTCACCACCGCCCGGCTGCTGAGGGCGGCGGTCCGCCACGACGGCTTCCGCCTGTTCCGCGCGCTCCCGGGAGCGGCGGGCCCGCTCGTCGGTCAGGAGGTCGGCGTCGACGTCGAGGTGTGGCCCGAGGTCCGCCCGGTGCGCTCGGGTCCCGGCGAGCTGCCCTCGGAGAGCGACGGCACCCTCGTCGCCCCCCGCCGTCAGGCCTGGACCACCCGCATCGAGACCGCCGACTGGGTCGACGCGACGAGCACCAGTGAGGTGGCCACCGGGGGTCTGCCGCACCTGTTCGACGTCACCGGACCCATCGACGTCGTCTACACCTGGGTGGACGGCGACGACCCGGAGTGGAACGCGCAGCGGCGCGCCGCGCTCGGGCTGCCGGAGGAGCACCGCACCGCGGCCACCCACGCCGCACGCTTCCGCTCCCACGACGAGCTGCGCTACTCCCTGCGCTCGTTGGAGATGTACGCCCCGTGGGTGCGGCGCGTCCACCTCGTCACCGCCGACCAGGTGCCGGAGTGGCTGGACACCGACCACCCGCGGCTGCGGCTGGTCGACCACCGGGAGATCTTCCACGACCCGAGCGTCCTGCCGGTGTTCAACTCCCACGCCATCGAGTCGCAGCTGCACCACATCCCCGGCCTGGCCGAGCGCTACCTCTACCTCAACGACGACGTCTTCTTCGGCCGTCCCGTCGCCCCCGACCTGTTCTTCCACGGCAACGGGCTGGCGAAGTTCTTCCTCTCCTCGGCGCTCATGGACGCCCACGACCACCGCCCGGACGACGATCCGGTGACCAGTGCAGCGAAGAACAACCGCCGGCTCATCGCCGACGTCTTCGGACGGCGGGTGACCAACCTGTTCCAGCACACCCCGCATCCGCAGCTGCGCTCGGTGCTCGAGCGGATGGAGGAGGAGCACCCGGACCTGTTCGCCCGGGTGGCGGGGTCGACCTTCCGTCACCCCGAGGACCTGTCGATCAGCTCGGCGCTGCACCACTACTACGCCTACGCGCTGGGCAAGGCCGTCCCGGGCCGGCTGGCGTACCTCTACCTCGACCTGGCCCACCCGCGTGCGGCGAGCCGGCTGCGCCGGCTGCTGCGCGACCGCCGGTACGACGTCTTCTGCCTCAACGACTCCCCCGCGGTCGGCGAGGAGGGCAGGGGCGAGCTGCTGGCGGAGTTCCTCGAGCGGTACTTCCCGCTGGCCAGCTCCTTCGAGCTTCCCGCCGACGAGCGCACCCGCGCCGCCGTACCGGTCACCCGGTCAGCCGTGGCCTGAGCTCGGCGGCGAAGAAGTCGAGGAATGCGTCCGGGTCCGGGCCGACGTTCATCGTCACGAGGTGGTCGTACCCCGCGTCGGTGAACTCGTGGATCGCGTCCAGGTGCCGCTCGACGTCGGGGCCGCAGGCGAACTGCGCGCGCACGTCCTCCTCTCGGACGGTGGCGGAGGCCGCGGCGAAGTTCACCGGGTTGGGCAGCTCGGCCATGACCTTCCAGCCGGTCACCGCCCAGCGCGCGGTGTCCAGCGCCGCCCGGGCGGCCTCCTCCTCGGTCGCCGCGTACGCCAGCGGGGCCTCGGCGAACAGCGGCCCGGTACCGCCGGCGTCGCTGAAGGCCTCGATGAGAGCAGGGTCGGGCTCGGTGACGAAGAGCGCGTCACCGAGCTCGCCCGCCAGCCGCGCGGCCTGCCTACCGCCGCCGGCGACCGCGATGGCCCGTAGGCCTCGGCAGCGAGCTTGTACCCGAGCTTCATCTCTCCCCCTCGTGCTTCGGTCCCGGTCAGCGCCCGGCGGCCCGGCGGACGAGCTGCGCGACGGCCGCGGGGTCGTCGTGCTCGACGACCGGCACGCCGCCCTCCCAGGAGAGCTCGAGGCCGGGGTTGAAGACGTCGGAGCCGTCGGCGAGGAAGAAGTGCGGGCTGCCGCGGACCTCGCCCCGGTGGGTGCGGTAGCCGCGCATCATCGGCCCGCGTGCGCGGCCGTCGTCGAGCGCCTCCTGCAGTGCCCCGGCGTCCACCCCGGGGCAGCCGGCGGCGACGTCGAGCACCTCGTGGAGCAGGCTCACCGTGCGGCCCGCGACAAACAGCGCATGGCGCAGGGCGAGGTCGAGCTGCTCGGCGGCGGCCGGTCCCTGGGCCTTGGCCGCATGCACCGCCTCGTTGGCGAGCAGGGTCGTCACCGGCCACGCCGCGGCATCGCCCCGCCACGGCTGCCAGCCGACGTCGGGTGCGAGGCCGGCCAGCACGGGCAGCTCCGCCTCGACGTGCGACCTCGAGAGCGGAGCGCGGTCCACGTCCTCGAGGAGGAAGAGCCGGTGGTCCACCCGCACCTCCTCCTCCAGGCCTGCCTCGGTGCGGGCGGCGTAGAAGCGGTGCAGGGCGAGTGTCGCCCACGGGCACGCGACGTCGGTGTAGAGCACGACCGTGCCCGGCTCCACGTGGATGGCCATCGCGCGTCCTTCCGTCGGTCTCCCGACGAGTCTCGCCCGGGACGGGCGAGCGGGCATCTCACGACGCCGGTACACGCGCGAGCCAGGCGCGGACGGCCGCGGCGACGGCCGCCTGGTCCTGCTTCAGGCTGTGGTCCCCCGTGACGACGACGACGGTGCGGCCCGGTCCCTCCGGCGGCATCCCGAAGGCGTCACGCCCGCCCTGGACGACGAGGGTGGGCAGCCCCACCGCGTCGAGCTCGGGCAGCCGGCTCGGGCGGTCCGCGCGGCCGGGCGGCTGGAGCGGGAAGGCGAGGCAGAGCACCCCGACCGCACCGAGCGCCTGCGCCGTCCGGCATGCGACTCGCGCGCCGGAGGACCGGCCGCCGACGACGAGCGACAGCCCGGCGAACGGTCCCGCCAGCAGGTGGAGGGCAACGTCGGTCCACGCCCCGTCGAGCTGCCTCGCGGGTGCCGGCGCCCGGCGCCCGGACACCCGGTAGGGCTGCTCGACGAGGGCGACGTGCCAGCCGTCCTCCTGCGCCGTCCGGGCGACGGTGCGCAGGTCGGGGGCGGCCACCCCGCCGCCGGCGCCGTGGC
>DAHVRG010000100.1 GCA_027322565.1 Georgenia sp. | reverse complement strand
GCCACGGCGGACGGCGAGGGTGTCGGTGCCGTCGCCGTCCCAGTCCCCGACGAGGACGACGTCGTCCGCCCGGCCGTAGCGCACGACCGTGTCCGCCTCGCCGCCGCGCAGCGAGTTCTTCACGTGGTAGGTGTTCCCGCGGCGCACGGCCAGGGTGTCGACGCCGTCGCCGTCCCAGTCCCCGACGAGCACCTCGTCCTGCGGGCGACCGTAGGTGAGGACGACGTCGGCCGGCCCTCCGGTCAGCGAGTTGGAGAGGTAGAACCGGTTGCCGCGGCGCACGGCGAGGGTGTCGACGCCGTCGCCTTCCCAGTCCCCGACGTAGACCATGTCGTCCGGGCGCCCGTAGGTGAGCACCCGGGCCGCGCGCCGGGAGGTGTTGTCCGCGAGGTGGTAGGTGTTGCCCCGGTCGGTGAGATCGTCGCCGTCGAGGGTCGTGGCGGTGGAAGTGTCCACGACGCTGCTCGACGTCGTCGATACGGTCGGTGCCGGGGCACCGGTGACGGGGAGCCCCGAGCCCGCAGCGAGAGGCGCGGCGACGGCGAGGGCGGTGCCGAGCGCCAGCGCCGCACTTATGGAGGGCGGCATGCTGAAGTTGTCCTTTCAACTTGCGATACCTGTGGAGGCGCGCGGGTCATTCCGCGCACAGGGTTGCAAATCGGGATGATAGCCGGGGACTCCCGGCGGTCGGCACACGGACCTTCGGCGGTCGGCACAAAGACGACCCCGGTCGCTCCGCACGGAGCGACCGGGGTACGGAGGCACCGGCCCCGCCGTGGTCCGGCCAGGCGGGGGCGGTGGCGCAGGTCAGGCGGTGGCGTCGGCGAGGAACGTGCGGCAGCGCTCGGCCTCGTCGTCCTCCCCGATCGCCGCCGCGGCGTCGGCCAGCGCCTCGAGTGCCCCGAGAAAGCCCTGGTTGGGGACGTGGTCCGCGGGGATGGGCCCCTGCCCGCGCCAGCCCGCGCGGCGGAGCGCGTCGAGCCCGCGGTGGTAGCCCGTGCGTGCGTAGGCGTACGCCGCGACCGGGTCCTCCTCGCTCATCGCCTCACGGGCGAGCAGCGCCCAGGTGTGGCTCGCGGCCGGGAAGCGCGCCGCGACCTCACGGAGGTCCTCGCCGGCCTCCAGCGCGGTCCGGGCCGCCATGTCCGGGTGGTCGTCAGGCAGGTACGTGGGATCGGGACCGAGCAGGTTCTTGTGCATGTCGTCAGTGTCGCAGGTGTGGCGGATGCCAGGTCCGCCGCCGCAACAACCGGAAGCTTCCACCCCACGGTGCCTGGACCCCCGCGCCGGTCCTCCCTACGTTCGGTCCAGTGGCCCCGACCGGGCGGCCCGAGGAAGGAGAGCACACCGATGTGGCGTCTGAGCGTGCTGCCGAGCAAGGAGAGCAAGCTCTCGCCGGTCGACGTCGTCGTCGACGCCGAGCCCGACGGCTCCGTCGCCGACCTCGCCGCACGGCTCGGCGCCCACCTCGGCGGCGACCACTCGCGGCTGCTCCTCGCCCCGACGAGCGACGGCCGACCGTGGCCCGCATCCCGGCGCCTGGCCGACACCGGCCTGCACGACGGCGACGTCCTCACCGTCGCCTCGGTCACCGACGACTGGCTCACCCGACCGGCCGCGCAGAGCCGGCCGCGCGCCGTCGCCCACGTCCTCACCGGCCCTGACGCCGGCCTGCAGGTCCCCCTCACCGGTGACGTCGTCACCATCGGCCGCGGCGCCGACGCCGGGATCCGGCTCAGCGACCCCCTCGTCAGCCGCACCCACGCCCAGGTCCTCCTCTCCGGCACCGTCGTCGTCCGCGACGCCGGCTCCGCGCACGGCACCCGGGTCGCGGGACGCGCCGTCACCGGGCCGACACCGGTGGAGTGGGGGGCACGCATCGAGGTCGGGGACACGGTCCTCACGCTCCGCGAGGGTGCCGCCCCGCGCCGGGAGCGCGGGGTGCTGCGGCCTCCGCGGTTCGGCGAGCAGGTCACCGCAACCGAGCTCGACCTGCCCAGCCCGCCCGGCGCGCCGCGTCGCATCCCCTTCCCCTGGCCGATGATGCTCATGCCCGCCCTCATGGGAGCGGCGATGTTCGTGTGGTCGCGCAGCCCGATCTCGCTCGTCCTCATGCTCGGGTTCCCGCTCATGATGGTGGCCAACCACGTCGTCCAGAAGCGCCAGGCCCGCCGGGAGCACGCCGAGGAGACCCGGCTCTGGCGGCAGGACGTCCGGGCGGTCCTCACCGCCCTCGACGAGGCCGCGCACGCCCAGCGCACGCACGCCGAGGACGACGAGCCCGACGTCGAGGTCCTGCGCGACCGTGCCACCTCCCGCCACCACCGGGTGTGGGTCCGGCAGGTCGAGGACGAGGACTTCCTCCACGTCCGTGCCGGCCGCGGCCCCCGGCCGGCGCTCGTCCGGGCGAAGCCGGTGACGAGCGGTGACCGCGCCCTGCGCGCCGAGGCGCAGGCCGCAGTCGCCGCGCGGGCGACCCTCCCGGACATGCCCGTCCCGGTGGCGTTCGCCGACCACCCGCTCGTCGCCGTCGTCGGTGAGCCCGAGCGGACCGACGCCTGGGTGCGCGCGGTCCTCGTCCGGCTCGGGGTCACCCACTCACCGACCGACCTCACCATCGCGGCCGCCCTCGGCGCCGGGCGCGCCGGGATGGAGGCGTGGCTGCGCTGGCTGCCGCATGCCGCACCGCGCAGCGGCGGTGGTCCGTGCGTCGCCGTCGGGACGGGTGAGGGGCAGTCCCTCCTCGAGGACCTCCTGACCGTGGACGCGCCGGGCGGCCACACCCTCCTCGTCGTCGACGAGCACGCCGGGCTGCCGCGCCGCGCCGTCGAGCAGCTCGCCGCCGTCGCGGCGGACCCCGCACGGCGGCTGCGGGTGCTGTGGGTCGGGGTGCACCTCACCGAGGTGCCCGCCGCCACGGGGCTCGCCGTCGACCTGCAGGACTCCGCCGTCAAGGTGCGCGACCGCGGCGGCGTCGCCGAGCTCACGAGCATCGACCAGCTCGACCTCACCGGCGCCTGGCGCACCGCGCGCGCCCTGTCCGGCTACCAGGACGAGGCCGCGACCGTCGCCGCCGAGGCGCTCGTCCCGCAGCGGGTGCGCCTGCCCGAGCTCGCCGCCGACCTCGCCTCGCTCGACGACGCCGACGCCGTCCTCGCCCGCTGGGGTGCCGGGCGCGGGCTGCGCGCCCAGCTCGGGGCCGGTGCCGACGGCGTCGTCACCATCGACCTACGGGAGGACGGCCCGCACGGCCTCGTCGCCGGCACGACCGGGGCGGGCAAGAGCGAGCTGCTCCAGTCCCTCATCAGCTCCCTCGCGCTGAACAACCCACCGTCGCGGATCAACTTCCTCCTCGTCGACTACAAGGGCGGGGCCGCCTTCCGGGAGTGCGCCGAACTGCCCCACACCGTCGGGTACATCACCGACCTCACCCCGGCCCTCGTCCAGCGCGCGCTCATCTCGATGCACGCCGAGCTCGCCGCGCGGGAGCGGCTGCTCGACGAGTACGGCGCCAAGGACCTCGTCGCGCTCGAGGCGAGCCACCCGGAGGTGGCGCCGCCGTCGATGCTCATCTGCGTCGACGAGTTCGCCGCCCTGCTCGCCGAGGTCCCCGAGTTCGTCGACGGGATGGTCTCCATCGCCCAGCGCGGCCGCTCCCTGGGCATGCACATGCTCCTCGCCACCCAGCGGCCCGCCGGTGTCGTGACGCCGCAGATCAAGGCGAACACCGACCTGCGCATCGCGCTGCGGGTCGCCTCCCCGGACGACTCGGTCGACGTCATCGACGCCCCGGACGCCGCGTCCATCTCCCGGCGCCACCCCGGCCGGGCGTGGCTGCGGCGCACCGGCCACGGCACCCGCGAGCTGGTCCAGGTCGCCTGGGTGGGCGCCCGCGAGGAGGCCGCCGTGCAGCGCGAGCGGGTCTCGGTCCGCCCGTTCACCGCGCGTCGGCTCCCCGAGCAGGCGACGACGGCGGGCCCGGCCGCGGTCCACGAGCTCACCGACCTCGAGCGCATCGTCGCGACGACGACGACGGCGTTCCGCCGGTCCGGGCGCCCCGCGCCGAAGCGGCCGTGGATCCCGCCGCTCCCGGCGGTCGTCGAGGTGGCCTGCGCGGCGCCGGGCACCTTCGTCCTCGGCAGCCCAGCTCCCGGCGACAGCCCACTTCCCGGCGACAGCCCACTTCCCGGCGACAGCTCACTTCCTGACGGTTGGACCCAGGCCACCGTCCGCCCCGGCCAGGTGCTCCTCGGCATGGTCGACCGTCCCGCCGAGCAGGAGCAGGTGCCGTGGGTGGTGGACTACGCCCGCTCCGGCCACCTCCTCGTCTTCGGGGCCTCCGGCTCGGGCAAGACCGAGCTCCTGCGCACCCTCGCCGCGACGGTGACCGCATCCGAGGAGCCCACCCCGCCGTGCGTCTACGGCATCGACGGCGGCGGAGGTGGCCTCACCGTCGTGGAACGGCTGCCGTCGGTCGGCTCCGTCGTCACCCTCCAGCAGCCGGAGCGGATGCTGCGCCTCATCCGGATGCTCCACCAGACCGTCGAGCACCGCGGCGGGGTGCTCGCCGCCCACGGCGTTGCGGACATCGACGCCCTCACCGGGGTGGGAGAGCCGATGCGGCGCATCCACCTCGTCGTCGACAACCTCCCCGCGGTCATGGAAGCGCTCGAGGGAGGTGGGGCGCTGCGCCGCCAGCACGGCGAGCAGCTCGTGACCATCCTCCAGGAGGGGCGCCGCTGCGGCGTCCACGTCACCGCCACCGCGCCGCAGCGCACCGGGCTGCCGAGCCAGCTCCAGGCCGCGTTCGGGCAGCGGCTCGTCCTGCGGATGACCGTCGCCGACGACTACGCGATGCTCGGTGTCCCCAGCGACGTCCTCGACGCCGACTCCGCACCCGGCCGCGGACTGGCCGGCAAGGACGAGGTGCAGGTCGCCACCGTGGGCCACCCCGGCACGCCGGCACAGGTGGCGCGGCTGGATGCCCTCGCGGGCGCCGTCGCCGACCGCTACGTCGACGCCCCACAGGTCCCGGTCCCCGCGATGCCGACCCTCCTGCCGCAGCACGTGCTCCCGGCGCCCGAGCACGACGGCGTCGTCCTCGCCGTCGAGGAGAACCTCGTCTCGGGGGTGACCCTCGCCCTGCTCGACGGGCCGCTCCTGGTCACCGGGCGCGCCCGCTCCGGGCGTACCGGCTTCCTCGGCGGGCTGGCCCAGCTGGTCCGACGGTCCGCGGAGCCGCCGGCGGAGGTTGTCCTCGTCGGGCCGCGAGCCGCCGAGCCGGTCGCGACGGCCGGCGGACCGCTCGACCCGGACCAGCTCATGGACGTCGTGCTCGACTCACCCCAGGCGGTGGCCGAGTGGGCGTCGACGCTCGGGGTGGCCGCACCGCACCCGGTCGCCGTCGAGGGCTCGGCTGCCGGCGGGAGCTCGGGGGCCGGGGACCGGTGGCGGCTCCTGCTCGTCGACGACGTCCACGAGTGGGAGCGGTCGTGGGAGGCCGACGGCGAGGAGCGGCGTGCGCTCGAGGCCCTCATCGAGGTCGTCCTCCGGGCCCCCGGGACGCGCACCGCCGTCGTCGTCGCCGGCGACCCGGACGAGGCCCGCTCCCGGCAGCACATCCCGGGGCTGGTCGCTGCCGTGCGCAGAGCCCGGCGCGCAGTTCTCCTCGGCCCGGAGATGGGGGACGGTACGCTCGTCTCCGCACAGGTCCCGATGTCCAGCCACGAGGCCCTCACCGGCCCCGGGCGCGGTCTGCTGGTCACGGGCGGGACCACCCATGTCGTCCATGTTCTATCCGCTGGCTCGGTCGAGGGGGACTCGTGAAGGGCAGGTTGACGCGCGCATGGGACCGGGTGACCCGGAACCGCGAGCGCGGGTTCGTCGAGGCCGGGGTCGCGGCGGCCGGTGCGGTGCTCGTCGTCGGCGCACTCGTCGGCAACGGGGTCGCGAGCACGGTCATGGGCATGTCCGACGGCCAGACCTGGCTGCCCGACGAGGACGGACGCATCGTCCAGATCAACCCGGCAACCGGGCAGGCCGAGCGCCGGCTCGTCGTCGGCGGGCCGGGCAGCGAGCTCGACGTCGCCCAGCGTGACGGCCATCTCGTCGTCACCGACCTCACGACCGGGACGGTGACCGCCATCGATCTCGCCGGGCTCATCGCCTCGGGCAGCCGCGGCCTCGACGGCGACGACACCAAGGTGCTCCTCGGCGCCGGGATGGTCGTCATCGTCGACCTCTCCCCGGGGACCGTCCGCGCGGTCGACCCGCTCACCCTCGTTGACCTCGGACGCCCGTACCGCACCGACGACCTCGCCGACGCCGTCATCGACGAGACCGGCGAGGTCTGGCTCGTCACCACCGACGGACAGCTGCGCTCGGTCACCTTCGACCCGCGCGGCGGCACGTGGAGCGTGGGGACCGATCGGCCGGTCACCGGTGCGGGGCCGCAGACGCGGTTGCTCCCGCACGACGCCGGGGCGACCGTCTTCGCGCCCGACGGCGGGGTGCTGGTCCAGGTGGGCAACGGGCCCGACCTCGCGGTCACCGTCCCGGCGCTCGAGGGCGGCGTGGAGCCCGCCCCACGGTCGCCTGCCGACCTCGCCCCGGCCGCCGTGCCCGCGTCGGGGCTCGTCGTCCTGCTCTCCGGCCGCGACGCCCTCACGGTCGCCGTCTCGGAGATCGGCTGCCGGCGCCCCGGTGCACCGCAGATGTTCAACGACCTCGTCTACGTGCCGTGCCCGGGCGACGGGCTCGTCGTCGTCCTCGACCGGGACGGCGCCCAGGCCGCCGACCCGATCATCGTCCCCGGTGGCGGCGACCCGGAGCTCGTCGTCGACGACGGCCGCCTCATCGTCCGCACGCCGAGCGACGGCCGGATCGTCATCGTCCAGGCCGATGGGACGACGTCGACCGTCGACCTCTCCGCGGCGGACGTCCCGGTCCAGGACGCCACCCGGACCGTCCCCGCGTGGCCGAACCCCGCCGCCGGCGTGGGTGGCAGCCAGGGGCCGGTACCGCCGTCCCAGCCACCGGCGAGGGCCGGACCGACGCAGCGTGCCCCGGACGCGCCGCCCGCAACCACCCCGGACGAGCCGACGAACGCGCCGAGCGGTGCGGCGTCACGGCGCCCCGCCGGGTCGGCCGAGGACCGGCAGCCCGGCTCGGCAGACCCGACCGGCGGCGCGACCACCCGGCCGCCCGGCGCCACCGACCCGGGCAGCGATGTGACGGACGGCGGCGCCACCGACCCGGACCCGTCCGGCGAGCCGGGCCCCGGCACCGACCCGGACGACGGCGACCCGACCGACGACGGATCGGGCGACCCGTCGGACCGGGTGCCCGGCAGTGTCACCGCACTGCTCCTGGCCGACGGCGACGTCCACGTGACGTGGGCACAGCCGGCCGAGCTGCCCGAGCGTTTCGTGGTCAGCGCCTCCGACGGCTCGGCGGCGGTCACGGTCCCCGGCACCGAGGCGTCGGCGCGGCTGACCGGCCTCACCTGCGGCCGTGACCTCACCGTCCGCGTCGAGGCGCAGTACGCGACCGGAGCCCCGGGCGCCGGGACCGACCGCGTGGCCACCGCGGACTGCGGCCAGCCGTCCCCCGACCCGGTCGACCCTGCACCCGCAGGGGTGGCGGCGTCGGTCCGGGCGGACGGGAGCGTCGCCGTCATCTGGACCCCGCCGCGGGAGCAGCCGGCGAGCTACGTCGTCGCGGCGTCGGACGGCACGAGCGTCACCGCCGGCGGCGGCGCCACGTCCGCCGTGCTCAGCGGGCTGACCTGCGAGCGAGACCTCACGGTCACTGTCACCGCCCACCACGCCGACGGCACCCAGGCAGCGGCGAGCACCTCCGTGCGCACCGCGGACTGTCCGACGGACCCCGCGCCGTCGGACGTCACCGCGAGCGTCCAGGCCGGCGGCGACGTCCGGGTCTCGTGGACGGCCCCCGCCGACCGGCCCAGCGGGTACACGGTCGCCGCCTCCGACGGCACGGCCGTGACGGCAGGGGGCGGTGCGACGTCGGCGGTGCTCAGCGACCTCAGCTGTGAGCGCACGCTGACCGTCACCGTCACGGCTCATCACGGTGGGGGAGCCGACGCCTCGGCGACGACCTCCGTCCGGACGGCCGACTGCCCCGCCGTGCCGGTGCAGGCCACCCCGGCAGGCAGCGTCGGTGCGACGGCGCTCGCTGACGGGACCGTGCGGGTGACGTGGACGGGCGCGACCTCCGGCGCCGACCGGTACGTCGTGCGCCCGCTCGGCGGCAGCGGCACGACCGCCGCAGCGGCGGCCCGGGAGGTCGTCGTCTCGGGCCTCACGCCGGGCGGCCGGTACCGCTTCGAGGTGGAGACCCAGCTCGGTGAGTCCACGGCGGTGTCCGCCGCGAGCAACGAGGTCACCGTCGCGGACGTGCCGGGAACGGTGGGCGGGCTCAGCGCCTCGCTGACCGACCGCACCGACGCGCAGGTGCGCGTGGCCGTGAGCTTCTCGGGCGCGACCGCGAACGGCTCGCCCGTGACCGGCTACCGCGTCGAGTACGCGGGCGGCGGTGTGTCCGGCGCGACGAACGTCTCCGGCACCTCGACGACGCTGGCCATCTCCTGCGGAGGGCAGTCGCTGTGCACCTCCGGCGGCCAGCTCACCGTGGGTGTGCGGGCGACGAGCGCCGTGGGCCAGGGCCCGGTGGTGAACACCACCGTCCCCGTCCCGGCCCCGCCGCCCCCGCCGCCCGCGGACGGCGACGGCGTCCTCTCCTACGTCAGCTCCGGGAACCCCGGGCAGCACGACTGGGAGATCCCGATGTACGTGCAGATCTCCGGCCACCCCAGCTGGACCGGCTACGACGGCACCTGCCGGATCAACGTCTCCGGCGCGGTGAACAGCTCGTGGAACGTCAGCTGCGGCGCGACCGGCAGCATGTACGTCGGGGCGGTCGAGCAGCACCGGAGCATCACGGTGACGATCACCGCGGTGGAGGCGGGCGTGACGTCCGCTGCCGTCAGCGGTGAGGCGCCGGCCCGGAACCAGTGGTGGTACTGCCCGCCGGACGGAGGACCCTGCACGGCACCGGTGTCGTTGCCGACCGACCCCGGCGGCGACCCGCCGGTCGAGATCGTCCCCGCCCCGTGGACCCCGCCCCAGGTGCCCAACCCGCCCGTCCTCGTGGCCGGCCT
>DAHVRG010000076.1 GCA_027322565.1 Georgenia sp. | reverse complement strand
GCGCATCGTGCTCGACGCCGCGGGGGCGGTGAGCGACGTCGACGTGCGCCGGGCCCTGGTGCACAGCCGCGCCCAGCTGAGCTACGCGCAGGTCCAGCGCGTCGTCGACGGCGGGACCGCCCCCGCCGTCCCGGACGGGCTGCCCGCTCCTGCGCCGCGTCGGTGAGCTGCGGCTCGCCCAGGAGCGGCAGCGCGGGGGCGTCTCCCTCGAGATCCCGGAGCAGGAGGTCGTCCCCCTCGACGGCGGGTACGCGCTGCGCTTCCGGGCCACCCTCCCGGTGGAGGAGTGGAACGCGCAGGTCTCCCTCCTCACCGGCATCAGCGCAGCGCGGCTCATGGGCGAGGCCGGGGTCGGGATCCTGCGCACCCTGCCGCCCGCGGACGACCGGGACCTCGCCCGGCTGCGGCGCACCGCCCGGGCCCTGGGCATCGCCTGGCCGGCGGACGTCACCTACCAGGAGCTGCTCCCCACCCTCGACTCCGCGGTCCCCGCCCACGCCGCCTTCCTCACCGAGGCGACCACCCTCTTCCGCGGCGCCTCCTACGCCGTGCTCGCGGCGGGGCAGGCCGGCCCGGTGCCCGAGCACGCCGCGATCGCGGCGCCCTACGCGCACGTCACCGCGCCGCTGCGACGTCTCGTCGACCGGTACGGGCTCGAGGTCTGCCGGGCCGCCTGCGCCGGTGAGGAGGTCCCGGCCTGGGTGCGCGAGGCTCTGCCCCGGCTGCCCGAGGCGATGGCCGCGGCCATCCGGCGGGCGGGCCGCTACGAGCGGGGCGCGGTCGACGCGGTCGAGGCCCTCGTGCTCGAGCAGCACGTCGGGGAGGAGTTTCGCGCCGTCGTCGTGGACGTCGACGACGACGGCGACGGCGGGACCGTCGTCATCGCCGAGCCTGCCGTCGAGGCCCGCGTCGACGCCGCAGACCTCCCGCTCGGCACGGAGGTCCGGGTGCGGCTGGACCACGTCGACGTCCCCGGGCGGACGGTGCGCTTCGTCCGGGCGTGAGGGCGGCACCGGCCACGGATGTGGGACCATGGCTCCCGTGCGACGTGGAGACGGACGGCTCAACCACGACCTGCTCCCGGGGGAGGCGCCGCCCCAGGACGAGTGCGGGGTGTTCGGGGTCTGGGCACCGGGTGAGGAGGTCGCCCGGCTCACCTACTTCGGCATCTACGCCCTGCAGCACCGCGGGCAGGAGTCGGCCGGCATCGCGACGAGCAACGGCGAGCAGATCCTCGTCTACAAGGACATGGGCCTGGTCTCCCAGGTCTTCGACGACCGCACCCTCTCCGCCCTCCAGGGGCACATCGCCGTCGGGCACGTCCGGTACGCGACGACCGGCAAGAGCGCCTGGGAGAACGCCCAGCCCACCCTCGGCCCGGCCGGGGCCGGCACCGTCGCGCTGGGCCACAACGGCAACCTCACCAACACCCGCCGGCTCATGGCACTCGTCCACGAGCGGTCGGGCACCGACCTCACCGGGGAGCTCGGCCGCGGCAGCTCGACCGACACCGCCGTCATCACCGCGCTCCTCGCCGGCAGCCCCGCGGAGGAGCACCACGACTCCCTCGAGGAGACGGCGATGCAGGTCCTCCCGCTGCTCCAGGGTGCCTTCTCCCTCGTCTTCATGGACGAGCACTCCCTCTACGCCGCCCGCGACCCGCAGGGCTTCCGGCCCCTCGTCCTGGGACGGTTGGAGCGCGGCTGGGCGGTCGCCTCCGAGACCGCGGCCCTCGACATCGTCGGCGCGACCTTCGTCCGCGAGGTCGAGCCCGGGGAGCTCCTCGTCATCGACGAGGCGGGGCTGCGCTCCCAGCACTTCGCGCCGCCACGCCCCCGCGGCTGCGTCTTCGAGTACGTCTACCTCGCCCGCCCGGACACGCAGATCGCCGGCCGCTCCGTCAACGCGGCCCGCAACGAGATGGGCCGGGCGCTGGCGCGGGAGCACCCCGTGGACGCCGACCTCGTCATCCCCACGCCCGACTCCGGGACGCCGGCGGCGATCGGCTACGCCCAGGAGTCGGGCCTGCCGTTCGCGCAGGGCCTGGTGAAGAACGCCTACGTCGGGCGCACCTTCATCCAGCCCACGGACACGATCCGCCAGCTCGGGATCAAGCTCAAGCTCAACCCGCTGCGCGAGGTGATCGAGGGCAAGCGGCTCGTCGTCGTCGACGACTCCATCGTCCGCGGCAACACCCAGCGCGCTCTCGTCCGGATGCTCCGCGAGGCCGGCGCCGCCGAGATCCACGTGCGGATCTCCTCCCCGCCCGTGCAGTGGCCGTGCTTCTACGGCATCGACTTCGCCACCCGCGCCGAGCTCATCGCCAACGGCATGGCGATCGAGGAGATCCGCGCCTCGCTCGGCGCCGACAGCCTCGGCTACATCTCCACCGAGGGGATGATCCGGGCCGCCGGCGTGCCCCGGGAGCGGCTGTGCACGGCCTGCTTCACGGGCGACTACCCCGTCCCCGTCGAGGACGCCCAGACCGAGGCCGAGCACGGCCACGGCAGCTACCAGATCCTCCCGCCCCGGACGTCGGGGCCCCTGACCATCGCTGGAGCGCAGTGACCGCCGAGAACCGCACCCCGATCAGCTACTCCGCCGCCGGCGTCGACACCGCGGCCGGAGACCGCGCCGTCGAGCTCATGAAGGGCGCCCTGCGCGCCACCCACGGCCCCGAGGTGCTCGGCGTTGCCGGGGGCTTCGCCGGGCTGTACGACGCCTCCGCGCTCCGCGAGTACCGCCGTCCGCTGCTCGCCACCTCCACCGACGGGGTGGGGACGAAGGTGGCCATCGCCCAGGCGATGGACGTCCACGACACCATCGGCCACGACCTCGTCGGCATGGTCGTCGACGACATCGTCGTCGTCGGGGCACGCCCGCTCGTCATGACGGACTACATCGCCTGCGGCAAGGTCGTGCCCGAGCGGATCGCCGCCATCGTCCGCGGCATCGCCGAGGCGTGCGCGCTGACGGGGACGGCCCTCGTGGGTGGGGAGACCGCGGAGCACCCCGGCCTGCTCGGCGAGGACGAGTACGACGTCGCCGGCGCCGCCACCGGTGTGGTGGAGGCCGACCGCGTGCTCGGCCCCGACCGGGTGGAGGAGGGGGACGTGCTCGTCGCGCTCGCCTCCTCCGGGCTGCACGCCAACGGCTACTCCCTGGTCCGCCGGGTGCTCGAGGTCAGCGGGTGGACGCTGGAGCGTGAGGTCGCCGAGCTCGGCCGTACCGTCGGTGAGGAGCTGCTCGAGCCCACCCGCCTCTACACGAAGCTGTGCCTGGAGCTGGCGCAGGACACCGGCCTGCACGCCCTGTCCCACGTGACCGGTGGCGGGCTCGCCGCCAACCTTGCGCGGGTGCTGCCCGCCGGGCTCGTCGGCCACGTCGACCGCGGCTCGTGGCAGGTGCCGCCGGTGTTCGACCTCGTCCGTCGGCTCGGCCCGGTCGAGTGGGCGGACCTGGAGCAGACACTCAACCTCGGGGTCGGGATGGTCGCCGTGGTCGCGCCGTCAGCAGCGACGGCGGCGGTCGAGACGGCGCGGGCAGCGGGTGTCGCGGCGTGGGAGCTGGGCTCCGTCGCACGGCTGACCGACGAGGACGGCGACGTCGTCACCGGCACGAAGGGTATGCGCGGAGGAGCCGTGCGGCTGCACGGCTCCTACCGCGCGTAGAGATCCTCCGCGTAGGGACGCTGCGCGCCGGGCAGCGTCCGGACGCCGGTCCCTCGCACCACAGGTGCGACGGGTGGTGGTCAGCTCGAGCGGCTGAACCAGTCGTCGTCGTCCTCAGCGGAGGGGATCTCGTAGTCGTCGTCGTCCCTGTTACGGCTCTGCGACGCGAGCTCTCGTTCGAGGGCTCGGTAGTCGGTCGCCGGGCTGTAGTACTTCAGCCGGCGAGCGACCTTCGTCTGCTTGGCCTTCTGACGGCCGCGCCCCATGGCGTCGACCCCCTCCAACGTAGAAGCGGGGCAGGCACTGGTGAAATCAGTGCGGCCCCGGTGCTGTGGTCATGGTTCGTGCCTCCAACGGTACATGGTTTCGTGGCGGTTCGACCATCTCGGCCGCGTGCCGCGCCTCACGTCGGGCCGGATTGTGCCCGCTCCCTGCACGGGCGACGTGGGACGATCGTCCGGGTTTCACCCGGTTCGGGCGGGTTAGCGTCGAGGAAAAGCGCACGCGTCCGGACCCGTTGGGTCCGCTCGGGGCGCGTGGCCGAGACCGAACCGAGGTGCACCCATGGAAGACCAGGCTCGTGACGACACGCTGCTGACCCCCGGTGAGGTGGCGGCCCGGTTCCGGGTGGACCCCAAGACGGTGACCCGGTGGGCGAACGCGGGCAAGCTCTCCGCCGTCCGCACGCTGGGCGGCCACCGCCGCTACCGGCGCAGCGAGGTCGATGAGCTCCTCGCCGCCAGCGGGCTGGAGCAGCGCACGCAGGGCTGACCGGGCCGCTGCCGGCCGGTGGGCGAGGTGGGCTCAGCGGGAGCGGCGCTTGGCGACGACGGCGAGGACCGCGGTGGCGGCGGCACCGGCGAAGATGCCGATCGCCTTCGGGTCGCCGGCCTTGGCGTCGTCGACGAGGGCCTGCGCCTTCGCCTGCGCGCTCTTCGCGGCCTGCTGGGCCGACTCCGTCGCGCGGCCCAGCGCCGCCCGGAGGTTGGCCTTCGTCTCCTCGAGCTGGACGCGGGGGTCGAGCCGGGTGCTCAGCTCGTCCACCGACCGCGCCAGCTCCTCCCGCGTGCGGGCGAGGTCCGCCTGGATCTGCTCGGGTGTGCGCTTCTCCTGGCCACTCATGACCTGAGCCCCTTCTTCACGGCGTCGATGTCGGCCTTGAGGTTGGCCTTCGCCTCCTCGGCGGAGGGGGCCTCGCCGGACTCCAGCAGCTTCTTGCCGACGAGGGCGAAGATGCCCGCGATGATGAGCAGGACGACGCCGATGATGAGCGCCGACAGCCAGGCGGGGAGCGCCTCGGCGAGCCCGAGGACGGCCGCGGTGATGAACACCGCGAGGGCGAAGAACCCGAGGAGGGCGGCGACGGCGAACATCGCCGCACCCGCACCGACCTTCTTCGCCTTCTCGGCGGCCTTGATCTGGATGAGCTCGAGCTCGCCGCGCAGGATGCGCGAGAACTGGTCGGAGATCCGCGCGACGAGCTCTCCGACGGTGGGGCGCGCTGCTGACTGGTCGCCCGCCAGGGGCTCTTGGGGTCCCGCTGTACTCACGCGTCTCCCTCTTCTCCGCGCCATGGCGCCGTCGTGGTGCTCGTGCAGCCCCTATGATTGCCGTCATCGCCGCGGGTTGCACGTCGTTCCGCCCCGGCGACGTCGTCGGGCAGGCCCCGGACGTGGCCGGATGACGACTTCCGGGTGAATTGTCCGTGTCTCGGCAGGTGAGACGTTGACGTGGAAGTGGCTTGTGCCACATGATGGGGTCGCTTGACCCCTCCGCGGTGTGCTCGACGTGGCGCACACCGGATATGCACCGGCGCAGCCGGAGAAGGAGAAGATCTTGTCCCGATTCCCCCGTGGGTCCACCATTCGTCGTCGGGGAGGTGTGGCCGCGGTCGGAGTCCTCTCCCTCGTCATCGCCCCTATCGTCGCTGCCACGCCGGCCGCCGCGGTACCTGATGGGTCCGACGTCGTCATCAACGAGCTGTACGCGCGTGGTGGGAGCGCGAACCAGCGGTACACCAACAAGTTCGTCGAGCTGTACAACCCCACCGAGGAAGCCGTCTCCCTGGACGGGATGAGCCTGCAGTACCAGTCGGCGACCGGGACGGGGGCGCGCGTCACGGCGCTCAGCGGATCGGTCCCTCCCGGGGGCTACTACCTCATCGGAGGTGGCTCGAACGGCGGCACCGGTGAGGCTCTGCCCGCCCCCGACGTGTCCGACACCGGGCTCAACATGCAGGGCTCCAACGGCACGGTGGCGCTCATCGAGGGCAGTGCTCCGATCTCGCTGCCTGCCGGCGACGTCACGCAGGTCGAGGACGACCGCATCGTCGACCTCGTCGGCTACGGCAGCAGCAACACCTGGGAGGGCAGCGGCACGGCGCAGACCTCCGGCGCGAACAGCACTCCCCAGTCGATCACCCGGACCGGCGGCGTCGACACCGACGACAACCGGGCCGACTTCTCCATCACGCCGACCCCCACCCCGGTGAACTCTGCCGGCGAGACGGGCGGCGGCGGCGAGGAGCCGGGGCCCGAGCCGGGCGAGGTCGTCCCGATCGCCGAGATCCAGGGCACGGGTGAGGCGACCCCGCTCGAGGGGCAGGCCGTCACCACCCGCGGCGTCGTCACCGGGGTCTACCCCGAGGGCGGCTTCAACGGCGCCTTCATCCAGACCCCCGGCACCGGCGCGGACCTGGAGGGCCACGACGCCTCCCACGGCATCTTTGTCTTCGGTGGCGGCAGCGGCCTGGCCGCCGGTGTCGAGATCGGCGACTACGTCGAGGTGACCGGTACCGCCGGGGAGTACTTCGGTCTCACCCAGGTCCAGGCCGCGAGCTTCCGGGTGCTCGACGAGGAGGTCGAGGCCCCGGTCCCGGCCGCGATCGAGCTGCCCGGCGTCGACGAGCGGGAGCCCTTCGAAGGCATGCTCATCGCCCCACAGGGCGACTTCACCGTCACGGACACGTACCACACCAACCGGTTCGGCTGGGTGGGCCTGGCCGCCGGTGACGAGCCGCTGCGTCAGCCGACCGACGTCATCCGCCCGCGCGGCGTGGACGCCGCGGCCTACGACGCCTTCGTCGCCGCGAACGCCGACCGCGAGATCCGGATGGACGACGGCTCCAGCCACGACTGGACCAACTTCAACTTCGAGGACCACAGGACGCCGGTCGCCTACCTCGACCCGGACAACCCCGTCCGCACCGGCGCATCCGTGGAGTTCGAGGGGCCGGTCATCCTCGACTTCCGGCGCACGATCGCCAACCAGGACTCCACCTGGGCCTTCCAGCCGCAGACCCGCCTCACCGGCGCCAACGCGGCCGACGTCCAGCCGATCAGCTGGGAGAACACCCGGCCCGAGGCACCGGCCGAGGTCGGCGGGGACGTCACGCTGGCGACCTTCAACGTGCTGAACTACTTCACCAGCCTGGGCGTCGACGAGGCCGGCTGCGGCTTCTTCGGTGACCGTGAGGGCAACCCGACGACGGCGCGCAGCTGCGACGTCCGCGGTGCCTACGACGAGGCCAACCTCGCCCGCCAGACGGAGAAGATCGTCACGGCGGTCAACGCGCTGGACGCTGATGTCGTGGCCCTCCAGGAGATCGAGAACTCCATCAGCTTCGTCCCCGGCAACGCACCTGAGGACCGTGACCACGCGCTGGCCGACCTCGTCGACGCGCTCAACGCGGACGCCGGCGCGGGCACCTGGGACTACGTCGGCTCGCCGGAGGACTTCCCGGCCGACGAGGACGTCATCCGCAACGCCTTCATCTACCGCTCCGGGGCGGTCCAGCCGGAGGGCGAGACGACGATCCTCGTCGGCAACACCGCCTTTGCCAACGCCCGGGAGCCGATGGCCCAGGAGTTCGCGCTCCTCGGCGAGGACGGCGAGGTGGTCGAGGACGCCGACACGTTCGTCGTCATCAACAACCACTTCAAGTCGAAGGGTTCGGGCAGCGGACCGGGCAACGAGGACAGCGGGGACGGCCAGGGCGCGTCGAACGCGGACCGGGTCGCCCAGGCGGAGGCGCTCGTCGAGTTCGCCGACGACGTCGCCGAGACCGTCGGCACCGACCTCGTCTTCCTCGTGGGTGACTTCAACTCCTACACCCAGGAGGACCCGATGCAGGTCTTCTACGGGGCGGACTACACCAACATCGCCCAGACGATGACGGAGGAGTCGACCTACTCCTTCGACTCGCGGGTCGGCTCCCTCGACCACGTGCTCGCCAGCGAGGCGGCCACGGCCGCGGTGACCGGGGCAGACATCTGGAACATCAACGCCTACGAGTCGATCGCCTTCGAGTACAGCCGGTACAACTACAACGTCACGGACTTCCACGACGACTCTCCGTACCGGTCCAGCGACCACGACCCGATCCTCGTCGGGATCGACCTGGTCGAGGACGCCGACCCGACGACGGTCGACATCAACCTGCTGGGGATCAACGACTTCCACGGTCGGCTGTTCGACTACAGCGAGGACGGCACCAGCAACGACACCCTCGCCTTCGCGGGCACCATCGAGGAGCTCCGCGCCGCCGGCGGGGAGGAGAACACCCTCTTCCTCTCCTCCGGTGACAACATCGGCGCCTCGCTGTTCACCTCCTCCCTCCAGGAGGACCGCCCCACCGTCGAGATCCTCAACGCCCTGGACCTCACGGCCTCGGCCGTCGGCAACCACGAGTTCGACGGCGGCTTCGCCAACCTCACCGGCCAGGTGAGTGACTGGGCCGACTTCCCGCACCTCGGGGCGAATGTCTATGACCGGGTGACCGGCGAGCCGGCCCTACCGGAGTACGCGACCGCCGAGGTCGAGGGCCTGACCGTGGCGATCATCGGTGCCGTCACCCAGGAGACGCCGACGCTCGTGCGGCCCGGCGGCATCGCCGACCTGCGGTTCGGTGACCCGGTCGAGGCGGTCAACCGCGTCGCCGCGCAGCTCAGCGACGGGGACGAGGCCAACGGCGAGGCCGACGTCATCGTCGCCGCGTACCACGAGGGTGCCGGCTTCGACGAGAGCTCCTCGACCCTCGAGGAGGAGGTGGCGAGCAGCGAGATCTTCGCGCACATCGTCAACGACACGAGCGCGGAGGTCGACGCCATCTTCAACGGCCACACCCACAAGGTGTACGCCTGGGACGGCCCCGTCCCCGGTACCGAGGACGGCAGCACCCGCCCGGTGGTCCAGGGGGAGAGCTACGGCGAGTACGTCTCGCAGGTGGTGCTCACCGTGGACCGCGCGAGCGGTGACGTGATCGACTACGAGCGGCGCAACGTCCCCCCGTCGGCCACCCCGATGGACGAGCTCATCGCGTCCTACCCGCGCGTCGCCGCGGTCAGGACGATCCTCGACGCCGCCCTCGAGCGGGCCGAGGAGATCGGCAGCGAGGTCGTCGGGTCGGCGACCGCCGACATCACGACGGCGCACACGACCGGCGAGGACGGCAGCCCCGTCCGGGACGACCGCGGGAGTGAGTCGACCCTGGGCAACCTCGTGGCCAACGCCCTCGTCGCCGAGCTGAGTGCGGAGAACTTCGGCGGCGCCGAGATCGGGGTCGTCAACCCCGGGGGGCTGCGGGCCGAGCTCTACGCGGGTGACATCACCTTCGCCGAGGCGAACGCCGTCCTGCCCTTCCTCAACGACCTGTGGACCCTCACCCTCACGGGTCAGCAGTTCGTGGACGTGCTCGAGCAGCAGTGGCAGCCGGAGTCGGCCTCGCGCAGCTTCCTGCACCTCGGCCTCTCGGACAACGTGACCTACACATTCGACCCGGACGCCGAGCGCGGGGAGCACATCACCTCGGTGACGATCGACGGGGAGCCGATCGACCTGGACGGCGAGTATCGGATCGGGACGTTCTCCTTCCTCGCCGAGGGGGGTGACAACTTCACCACCTTCGCGGAGGCCACCGACGTCCAGCAGACCGGTCTGCTGGACCGCGACGCCTGGATGAGCTACATCGCGCAGAGCTCGCCGCTGTCCCCGGACTTCGCGCGGCGGGCGACCGTCGTCACGCCGCTGCCCTCGGAGCTGGTCGCCGGCGAGGAGACCTCCTTCGAGGTGCGCAGGCTCGACCTCACCTCACTCGGCAGCCCGACCAACACCGAGCTCTCCGTCTACCTCGTCGGGGCAGACGGTGAGCGCCGGACCGCCGTGCACACCGCGACCGTCACCGACGGCGCGGCGACGGTGACCTTCACGGTCCCAGAGGACCTGGACGGCGAGTACACCCTCGAGATGGAGGCCGCACCCAGCGGCACCACCATCCGGGTTCCGGTCACCGTCGAGGCGACCGACGAGCCGGAGGAGCCCGCCGACGTCCTCGCCCGGCTGGAGCAGCTCCTCTCCGGCTACGTGGCCGGCGGTGAGGTCGCGGGTCCGATCGCGAACCAGCTCACCAACGCCCTGGACCAGGCGAAGAAGCACCTCGAGGGCGGTCGGACGGGGCCGGCGACCAACGCCGTCGAGCGGTTCGTCCGCCACCTGGAGAACCCGAAGCGTCCGGACACCCTCTCGCCGGGTGCCCAGAGCGCGCTGCTCGGCCTTGCCAGGAGCCTGCTCGAGAAGCTCGGGTGAACCCCACCTCGGGGCCTCGCACCACACCGGGTGCGGGGCCCCGAGGTGTCGGGGCACCCGACACCGGTGCCGCCACCCGGATACGTCGAAGCCCCCGGCGGACCGGGGGCTTCGACTTGGGGTGGCTCCGGCCGGCGTCGATCCGGCGACCTTTCGATTTTCAGTCGAACGCTCTACCAACTGAGCTACAGAGCCTGGTGAGCGAAGGCCCGGCCAGTGTTCTGACCGGGCCTTCCGCCGCGACCCAGACGGGACTTGAACCCGCGACCTCCGCCGTGACAGGGCGGCGCGCTAACCAACTGCGCTACGGGGCCTCGTGGTGAGGCTGTACTGCTCTTCCTCGATCCTTGCTGTTCGCACCCCCAACGGGATTCGAACCCGTGCTACCGCCGTGAAAGGGCGGGGTCCTAGGCCGCTAGACGATGGGGGCCCGTTCGGACGCCCGTGACGCCGTGGCGCCCCAGAACCTCGTACAGCATACGGGTAGACGAGCGC
>DAHVRG010000071.1 GCA_027322565.1 Georgenia sp. | reverse complement strand
CGGCGTCCTCCTCGCCGTCGCGGCGGTAGTCGCCGCCCTCGGGCTCCGCCCCTCCAGGACCTGACGCCGTCGCCCGGAGGCCTCCGGCGGACGTGACATCGCCCACGGAGAACTGCGACGCGTCCGGCCGATCCGCGGGGTAGGGTTTGTCATGTCGCGGTGGTCATCCGACTGGGCTGCACCGGTCGCCGTCCGCCGGCTCGCGTCCTCGGCGCATCTCCCGGGCCGACGTCCTCGTCCGCCTGATGGGTCGTGCGGGCCTTCCCCGCCGCGGCGAACGTCGTCACCCCGGAGGAGACATCGGTGGCTCGAGGAGCCCAGCGCCAGTCCAGCGCACGTCGCGCCGCGCCGCGCAACCAGCGACGCACCCGTCATCGCGACAACACCGGCATCATCCCGGTGCTCGCCCAGGCGGTGCGTGAGGTCGAGGCCGTCGTCAAGCGCGGCCGTACCCGCCCGTCGACGCGACACCAGTTCCAGGCGATCGCGCTGCTCGTGCGGGAGGAGCGGGCCCGGCTCAAGGCCGACACGAGCCTGAGCGAGTCCCGCCGCGGGGAGGAGCTCAAGCGGCTCGAGGGCATCGCGACCATCCTCGCCGTGACCGCGGCGCGTGACTCCACCCTCCTCGCCCTCCTCGCCGACGACGCCGTCGTCGCGCCGGAGGCGCGTGAGCTGCGGCGGGAGATGCTCATCGACGCCGGCATCGACGTCTCGGACGAGCCGGAGCCGGAGCCCGAGCCCGACGACTCCCCGGTGGTCGAGGAGCGGCAGGTGGTCCCGCAGGCCGTCATCGCGCGGCAGCGGTCCAACCCGTTCCTCGAGCCCGACTACTCGGCGGCGCGCAAGCCCCCGCCCAAGCCGCGACGGCTCGCCGGCTGGGAGCTCATCGAGCCGCTGCTGCGCGCCTTCGAGTACGGCGGGGAGTCGGCGTGCATGACGCTGCCGGACCACCCCTGCGTGCGGGTCCCGGACGGTCTGGAGCTCATGCCGCACCAGGCGCAGGTCGTCGCGGCCGCCGCCGAGGGGCACCGTACGTTCCTCCTGGCCGACGAGCCGGGCCTGGGCAAGACGGCGCAGGCGCTGCTCGCCGCCCAGGCGGCCGACGCCTACCCGCTGCTCGTCGTCGTGCCCAACGTCGTCAAGACGAACTGGGCCCGGGAGGCGGCGCTGTGGACGCCCGGGCACCGGGCCACCGTCATCCACGGTGACGGCGAGGACATCGACGCCTTCGCCGACATCTTCATCGTCAACTACGCGATCCTCGACCGGCACGTGGGCTGGCTGGGCAGCCTCGGGCTGAACCTCCAGGGGATGGTCGTCGACGAGGCCCACTTCATCAAGAACAAGAAGTCCCAGCGCTCCCAGCACGTGCTCCACCTGTCCGAGCGGATCCGCTCGCGCAACGGTGACCCGCTCCTCATGGCGTTGACCGGGACGCCGCTCATCAACGACATCGAGGACTTCCGCGCCATCTGGCAGTTCCTCGGCTGGATCGACGAGGAGAAGCCGCTCGGGGACCTCATGCAGGAGCTCGAGGACACCGGTCTCACCCCGGCAGACCGCGGCTTCTACCCGGCGGCACGCAGCGCCGTCATCGAGCGCGGCATCGTCCGCCGGCGCAAGATCGACGTCGCCGCCGACCTGCCCGCGCGGCGCATCGCCGACGTCTTCGTCGAGCTCGACGACGCCGACGGGCGGTCCATCCGGGCGGCCGAGGAGGCGCTCGCCCGCCGGCTCGTCACGCGCTATGAGCGCGCGCTCGAGACCAAGTACGGCGAGGAGGTCGTCCGGGACATCGACCACGACCTCGTACGCCAGGTCGCCGCCTGGGAGACCGGCCGCAAGTCCCCGACGAAGTCGGAGGACAACGTCTTCGCACTCATGCGCAAGCTCGGCCGCGCCAAGGGCGGGGCCGCTGCCGACTACGCCGCCCAGCTGGCGCGCAACGTCGGCAAGGTGGTGTTCTTCGCCAAGCACATCGACGTCATGGACGCCGCCGAGGCGGCCTTCGCCGAGCGCGGCATCCGCTTCGCCTCGATCCGCGGCGACCAGACCTCCGCGGTGCGCCAGCGCAACATCGACGCGTTCACCGGCGATCCCGAGGTGGCCGTCGCGGTCTGCTCGCTCACCGCGGCCGGGGTCGGTGTCAACCTGCAGGTGGCGTCCAACCTCGTCCTCGCCGAGCTCTCGTGGACGGACGCCGAGCAGACGCAGGCGATCGACCGCGTGCACCGCATCGGGCAGGACGAGCCGGTGACGGCCTGGCGGATCATCGCCGCCCAGACCCTGGACACCCGGATCGCCGAGCTCATCGGCAGCAAGGCCGGCCTCGCTGCCCGCGCGCTCGACGGCTCGGACGAGGAGGTCGTCACCGACGTCCAGCTCGAGATGCTCGTCGCCCTCCTCACCGATGCGCTGAGCTCCCGGGAGCCGGCGGCTGCCTGAGCCGAGGCGCGCGGCGACATTCCGCCCCCGCCGTCGGTCGTCCCACCTCCCGGCGTCAGCCTTCGCCGGAACGGTCGGGAGCGAGGTGGACGATCGCCACCACCGGTGACTCGTGCAGCACGCCGCGGGCCACCGAGCCCAGGCGCAGCCCGCTCAGCCCTCGACGCCCCCGGCTGCCGACGACGAGCAGGCTGGCGTCGGCGCTCTCCTCGGTGAGCGCCTCGACCGGGTGGTCGTCGACCTCCCTCGTCTCGACGGGGACGTCGGGGTGACGCGCCCGCCACTCCTCCGCGACGCGGGTGAGCTGCGCGGACTCCTGTGCCGAGATCCCGGCGAGGAGGCGGCTCACCCGCGCGTCCTGCAGGCCCGCCGGGCGCGGGACCGCCGCGTGGACGAGGCGTACCGGGACCGCGCGCCGTGCCGCCTGGGCGAAGGCGAACTCCAGCATCCCCGGGGTGACCTCGACGGGGTCGACCCCGACGACGACGGGTCCCTCGGGAATCGCGGCGGCGTCGCGGACCACGACGATGACGCCCTGGCCGTGCGCGGCCACCTTCTGCGACACCGAGCCGAGCAGCCGACCGGCGATCCGGCCCAGCCCGCGTGCCCCGACGACGAGGACCCGTGCCGTTGCGGAGGCGCGCACGAGCGCCGTGGCCGGGTCGGACACGACGGTCTGCGTCGTCACCGCGAGCCCGGGCTGTCGGGCGAGCGCGCGCTGCCGTGCCCGGCCGGTGATCTCGGTGCCGAGCTCCTCGAGCTGAACGGCGGGAAACCCGTCGGGCAGGATGGGGAAGGAGTAGAGCACGTGGAGCCCGGTGCCCTGCCCGACGGCCTCGTCGGCCGCCCACTCGACGGCACGGGCGTCCTTGTCCGAGCCGTCGACACCGACGACGACCACGTCGTCCGGTTGATCCGCCATGGCGACCTCCCACCGCTCCCCACCCCGGGGCCGGCCGGTCCCGGTCACTCCAAGCCTGGCCCGGTCGCGGACGGAACGGAAGGGGTCGATGGTCCCACGACCCGCGGCCCGTGCAGTGGTACCACTGGAGGCAGGAGGGGATCACGATGACCACGAACCCGCCCACCCGTGCGGTCCTCGTCGCCGTCGACGGCTCGTCGCTGTCCTACGCCGCGCTCCGCTGGGCGGCCGCCATGGCCGAGCGCACCGGGCTGCCACTGCACATCGTCCACGTCTTCGTCCACCTCCCGCCAGTGAGCGGGATGGCGGTCTTCGACCCGGCGGACCCGCAGGAACTGGGCCGGCGAGTCGTCGAGGAGGCGGAGGACATCGTGCGGGCCGACCACCCGGAACTCGAGGTGAGGACCGAGGTACGGGTCGGCCGTGCCGCACCCGACCTCGTCGCCATGTCCCAGGACGCCGCCGTGGTCGCCCTCGGGGCGCGCGGCCACGGACGGGTCACCGGCGTCCTCCTCGGCTCCGTCTCCCAGCAGGTCGCGATGCATGCGGCGTGCCCCGTCGTCGTCGTGCGGGGTGGGGGGAACCTCGCCGAGGACGCTCCCGTCGTCGTCGGCCTCGACGGCTCACCCGAGGCCGAGGGTGCCCTGCGGTTCGCGCTGGACCGGGCGGTGACCGCGGGAGCGCCGGTGCGGGTGGTCCGCGCCGAGTACGTCGAGCCACCGCCCGGTGCGCCGCCCGGGCCGTGGTACACCGACCTGGTCGAGCGCGTCGAACAGCTCACCGAGCAGGTCCGGGCGACCGTGGCCGAGGCCCGGCACGCCCGTCCGGACCTCGACATCGAGCTCCGCGTGGTCCACGACCACCCGGTCACCGCACTCGTCGAGGCCTCCACCGACGCGAGCATGGTCGTCGTCGCCCGCCGCGGCCTCGGCGGCTTCGCCGGTCTGCTCCTCGGGTCGGTGAGCCAGGGCGTGCTCTCCCGGGCCCAGGTGCCGGTGGTCGTGGTCCCGAACCCTGCGGAGCGTGCCGGCGAGGGCTGACCGGCTCACCCGGGCGCGTCGACCGCCGGTTCCCCGGGCAGGCCGGCTGCACCCGCAACGTACCCCTGGGCCAGGCCCTCGGTCAGGGCCGCCACGAGTCCCGGGACCTCCTCCGCGGAGACGCGGAAGGTCCCCGCGCACGCCGCACCACGCCACAGGGACAGGACGACGACCCCGTGCTCGTGGTGCCAGGACACCCGCAGCATGCGGTCCCCGCCGCGGGCGTCGGCGAACACCTCTCCCCGGGCGGGCAGCGCCACGATGCGTCCCATGGGGGCCATCGTCCTCCTCTTCCGCACCTCTGGCCAGGGCTCGCGGTCTGCGCCCACACGCCACCACCCGCGCGGTCGAACACCTGTACGACTATGCTTGGGGTGTGTCCACCGGGCCGACCATCCTCCACGCCGACCTCGACGCGTTCTACGCCTCGGTCGAGCAGCTCCTCGAGCCTGCGCTGCGCGGCCGTCCCGTCGCCGTCGGGGGCAGTGCGCGTGGAGGGGTCGTCCTCGCGGCCTCGTACGAGGCGAAGGTCCACGGTGTCGCGGGCGGTATGCCGGGCTGGCGGGCCGCGCAGCTGTGCCCCGGCCTGACGTTCGTCCGCGGCAGCTTCCACCGCTACCAGGGGTTCGCGGACGAGGTGATGCGGATCCTCGGCGACGTCACCCCGCTCGTCCAGCGCATCTCGATCGACGAGGCCTTCCTCGACGTCTCGGGCTCCACCCACCTCTTCGGGCCGCCGGCCGCCATCGGCGCCCTCATCCGGGAACGCGTGCGCAGCGAGGTGGGTCTGCCCATCTCGGTGGGCGCCGCGCGGACCAAGCACCTCGCGAAGGTCGCCTCGCAGGTCGCCAAGCCGGACGGGCTCCTCGTCGTCGAGCCCGACGGCGAACGGGAGTTCCTGGAGCCGCTGCCCGTCGGCCTGCTCTGGGGTGTCGGGCCGGTCACCGAGCGGCGCCTGGCGGAGCGCGGCATCCACACCATCGGCGACCTCGCCCGCACCGACCGCGCGACGATGGAGCGCTTCCTCGGGCGGGCGACCGGCTCCTTCCTCCATGCTCTTGCGCACAACGAGGACCCGCGACGCGTCGCCACCTCGACGCGCGCCCGCTCGGTGGGGGCGCAGTCGGCGCTCGGGCGGCGGACTGCCTCCCCCGAGCTGGTGCGCGAGGTGCTCGGCCACCTGGCCGAGCGGGTCGCCGGACGGCTCCGGGCCAAGGGGAGGGCGGGGCGGACGGTGACGGTGCGGGTCCGGTTCCCCGCCATGCGCTCGGTGACGCGCTCCCACACCCTCTCCGCGCCGGTGTCCGCCACCCTCACCATCACCGAGGTGGCCGAGCGGCTGGCCTGGCAGGCCATCGCCGACCAGGAGCAGCGGTCCGTCGAGGTGACGCTGCTCGGGATCTCGGTGTCCAACCTGACCCGGCAGGAGGCCGTCCAGCTCGAGCTGCCCCTCCCGCCGCCGGACCCATGGCGTCCGGGTTCCCCGACGGGCGCGGCCAGGTGGGCGCTGGACCGGTCGATGGACGCCGTCCGTGACCGGTTCGGGCGCTCCGCCGTCGGGTACCTGCCGGTGACGCTCGGCCGCCGCGCCGGCGTCCCGGAGGAGTTCCGCGAGCTGGCCGAGCGCGAGCTGTGAGCCTCCGGTCGAGCGGTCCGAGCCCGTGCGTTCACGGCCGCCCGAGCGTGGACGCCCGCGCGACCAGCTCGGGGGTGAAGACCACGTGCTCGTGCACGTGCGGGGTCTCTGCGGGGCGCACCTCCTCGAGGAGGAGCTCGGCGGCGCGCCGGCCGAGGTCCGCGCGCGGTTGGCGGACGGAGCTCAGCGGGATGGTCGCGGCGGCGGCGAAGGCGATGTCGTCGTAGCCGATGAGGGCGATGTCCTCGGGGACCCGCAGGCCGGCCAGGGTGAGGCTCTGGAGAAGCCCCAGGGCGAGCAGGTCGTTGAGCGCGAAGATCCCGCTCGGACGCTCGGGGGCGGGGCGCCCGGCCAGCTCAGTGCCCACCCGGCGGCCCTCGGCGATCGTCAGGGCGGCGGTAGGCACGACCTCGAGGCGCGCCCAGCGGCCGTTGCCGTCGGCGAAGCCCGCCACGGCCTCCTGCGCGCCGGCCCGGCGCTCGGTCACCTGGCGCAGGGACGCCGGTCCGCCGACGACGGCGATGCGCTGGTGCCCCTGGGCGAGCAGGTGCGCGGCCGCGAGGCGGCCCCCGGCAACGTCGTCGACCGACACCGAGCACTCGTGGGTCAGCTCGGCGCCCCGGTCGACGAGGACCACGGGCACCCCCCGCTCGCGCAGCCGGGCCAGCGCGCCGCTCGCCGCATCGACCGGGGAGACGAGCACACCCTCGGCCCGGATCCGCTCGAAGAGCTCGAGGTGCCGCGCCTCCCGCGACGGTTCCTCCGCGCTGTTGGCGAGCATGAGCGAGTAGCCGGCCTCGCTGATCACCTGCTCGGCGCCGGACGCGACGTCGGTGAAGAACGGGTTCCCGGCGTCCAGGACGACGAGGCCGATCATCCCGCTGTTGCCGGCGCGGAGCTGGCGCGCGGACTCGTTGCGGACGAAGCCGAGCTTGTCGACCGCCTCCGTCACCCGCTCCCGGGTGGTGGCGGAGACCCGGTCGGGACGGTTGAGCACGTTGGAGACGGTGCCCACCGACACACCGGCGAGCGCCGCGACATCGCGGATGCTCGCGCGCCGACCTGCCATCTTCCACTCCTTGTCGTCCGGAGTTACAACGTTACAACGAGCGCTCGACTGCGTGGACGGCCCCGCCGTGACCATAGTGTGACTCGCCCTCCCGTTGACGGCGGGCAGCCTTCGTGAGTAGCGTCACGCCCACCGCTTGAACCGATTCACACCGACTCACCGAAGAGGACGGATGTCCCCACACGCAGCACCGACGCGCGAGCCCGTCGTCGCGCTCCACGACGCCGGAAAGAGCTTTGGCGCCGTCCACGCCCTGCGCGGTGCCCGGATCGAGCTCTACCCGGGGGAGTCGCACGCCCTCGTCGGCGAGAACGGCGCCGGTAAGTCCACCCTCATCAAGGTGCTCGCCGGCGTGCACCAGCCCGACTCCGGCCGCCTCACCGTGGACGGAACACCCGTGACGTTCCGCACCACGGCCGACGCCATGGCCGCCGGCATCGCGGTGATCTACCAGGAGCCCACGCTCTTCCCGGACCTCACGGTCGCCGAGAACATCTTCGTCGGGCGCCAGCCCCGGGGCGCCGGCCGCGCCATCGACCGGCGGGCGATGAACGCCGCGGCCGCCGAGCTCTTCGGCCGGCTCGGCGTCGCACTCCACCCGGACCGGCCGGCGCGCGGGCTCTCCATCGCCGACCAGCAGCTCGTCGAGATCGCCAAGGCGCTGTCGCTCGGGGCGCGCGTGCTCATCATGGACGAGCCGACCGCCGCGCTGTCCGGCGTCGAGGTCGACCGGCTCTTCGGTGTCGTGCGCGGACTGCGCGAGCAGGGGGCGGCGATCCTCTTCATCTCCCACCGCTTCCGCGAGGTCGAGGTGCTGTGCGAGCGGGTGACCGTCATGCGCGACGGCCGCCATGTGTCCACCGACCTCATGCGGGACGTCACGACCGACGAGCTCGTCCGGCGGATGGTGGGACGCGAGCTGTCCGCCCTGTTCCCCAAGCTCGACGTCGAGCCGGGAGAGGTGGTCCTCGAGGTCGAGGGCCTGACCCGCGCCGGCGTCTTCGCCGACGTCTCCTTCCACGTGCGCGCCGGGGAGATCGTCGCCCTCGCCGGGCTCGTCGGCTCCGGCCGCTCCGAGGTCGTGCAGAGCGTCTTCGGCGTCGACCCGCGCGACTCCGGGACCGTGCGCGTCGCGGGCCGCGTCCTGCCGCCGCACCGCCCGAAGGCCGCGATGGCCGCCGGCGTGGCGCTCGTGCCGGAGGACCGCCGCCAGCAGGGGCTCATCCTCGACCTGTCGATCCAGCGCAACATCACCCTGCCCCGCTCCAGGGCGCTGTCCCGGCTCGGGCTGCTCACCGGGGGGCGGGAACGGCGGTCCGCGCGCGAGTGGGCGCAGCGCCTGCACACCCGCTTCGCCCGGCTCACCGACCCGGTCGCCACACTCTCCGGCGGCAACCAGCAGAAGGTCGTGCTGGCCAAGTGGCTCTCCACCGAGCCCCGGGTGCTCTTCGTCGACGAGCCCACCCGCGGCATCGACGTCGCCACCAAGGCAGAGGTCCACCGCCTCATGTCCGAGCTCGCGGCGCGGGGCGTGGCCGTCCTCATGGTGTCCTCCGAGCTGCCCGAGGTGCTCGGGATGGCCGACCGCGTCCTCGTCATGCGCGAGGGCCGCCTCGTCGCCGACGTCCCCCGGTCGGAGGCCACCTAGGAGTCCATCATCCGTGCCGGCACCGCGGTGGAGGCGGCATGACGACGACCATCGCGGCACCCCCCGCGCCCTCGGCCCGCACGGCGTGGGGCGGGCGCCTCCGCGCGCTGCTCGCCGCCCGCGTCGTCGGTCTGCTCCTCGCCCTCGTGCTCCTCGTCGCAGTCACCGCGGCGCTCAACCCGCGCTTCCTGTCCGGCCAGAGCGTGCGCGACATCCTGCTGGCGGCCGCCATCTCCGTGCTGCTCGCCGCCGGGATGACGATGGTCGTCCTCACCCGGGGCATCGACCTGTCCGTCGGCTCCGTCCTCGGCCTCTCCGCGTTCGGTACCGCGACCTTCCTCAGCGAGTACACCCTGCCCGTGCCCGTGGCGGTGCTCCTCGGGCTCCTCATCGGCGCGGTGTGCGGGGCGGTGAACGGGGCGCTCGTCACCGTCGGCGGCGTCCCGCCGCTCGTCGCCACCCTCGGCACGCTCTACCTGTTCCGGGGCGCCGTGTACTTCTGGGCCGGCGGGTCGCGGATCAGCGCGGGGGACATGCCCCGTGGCTTCCTCGACTTCGGCACCGGACGGGTGCTCGGCCTGCCGTACCTCACCCTCATCGCCGTGGCCGCCGCCGTCGCCGTCGGCATCTTCCTCGCGCGCTACCGGGCCGGCCGGGACCTCTACGCGCTCGGCTCCAACCCCGAGGCCGCGCGCCTCGCCGGCGTCCCCGCCACCCGGCGGCTCATGGTCGCCTACGTCGTCGCCGGGTGCCTCGCGGGCATCGGGGGCGTCATGTACGCGGCCCGCTACGGCACCGTCGACGCCTCGGCGGGCAACGGGATCGAGCTCGACGTCGTCGCCGCCGTCGTCGTCGGCGGGGTGGCGATCTTCGGAGGCAGCGGCACCGTGCTCGGCGCCGCCCTCGGCGCCCTGCTCCTCACCGTCATCAACAACGCCCTGCCCACCCTCGGCATCGACCAGTTCTGGCAGCGCGCCATCGTCGGCGCCCTCATCATCGGCGCCATCGCCCTGGACCGGATCGTCGCGGTCCGCAGCGCCCGAGCGTCCCGGGAGGCCTCCCATGTCGGTTGACACCCCCATGCGCACCGCCGACACCGCCCCGACGGCACCGGCCCGCCGCGCCCGCCGCGCGCTCGGCTGGGACGCCGCCATCATCGCCGTCACCCTGGGCTTCCTCCTCGCCGCCTCGCTCGGCGTCGAGCACTTCGGCACCGCCCGGAACTTCGGCTTCCTCGTCCTCGACCTCGCCCCGACCCCGGGGCAGATCAGTGCGCCCGGCGGCGGAACTCAGGTTGCAGACGGGCTGGCCTTCGCGGACCCCGCCGGTGGTGCCCAGGTGCAGCAGGATTTGCAGCAGGGGCTTCAACAGCAGGTTGGACCGGACATCGAATCGGGTGGTCCCGACACCGCGGCGACCGGTG
>DAHVRG010000049.1 GCA_027322565.1 Georgenia sp. | reverse complement strand
CTCGTGCGCCGGCGGGTCGGCGGTGGACGGGTCGGGCGACCGGCGCCACCACACCCGGGCGGGCAGCGCGGGCGGGGTGAAGCCCACCTGGACGGCGAGGAGCGCGGTCGGGCAGGGGAGCGTGACGACGTACCGGTCGGGCAGCTCGGTGCCGCGCTCCACGATGGCGTAGACGTGGAGGTCACCCGCGCGCAGGGCCCGGGGGAACCGGACGACGTGGCCGCCGGTCACCCGTTCCACCCGACAGCCGAGGAGCGGGCTGACGCGGTGGTCACCGTGCCCGAGCGGCAGGTGGTCCACGCCGTCGGTGACGGCCTGCACCGTCAGCGTGGTGCGGGCCGTCCAGCTCCGCCGGTCTGCACCGAGGTGGACGTCGACGGCGTGGGAGAGCGTCGCGACCGCCGGTGGCGTCTCAGGACCGGGTGTGCTCACGGAACGACCGTCGACGGTAGAGGCGGCCGAGCCGAGCAACGTCCACAGCCGCTCCTGCTCCGCCAGGGTGAAGCCGAAGGCCTCGTCGAAGAGGCTCAGCGTGGGCGGGGTGAGCAACTCTCCGCTGAGCGCCCGTCGGCTGCGGTCCCGCAGCGACTCCAGGGACGCGCCGCCGGTGTCGACGCTGCTCAGCGCCCGGGCGACGGCACTGTGGCTGATGGTCCCGTTCCGGCGCCGCTGCACGTGCCGCAGCCAGCGCAGCCGGTACTCGGGGACCTCGAGCAGCAGGCGCCGCAGCTCCGCCGCGGCCGCAGCGTCACCGGCCGTGCCGAGCACCAGCGTGCGTGCCGACCGCTCGCGACCCACTGTTGCGCTCACTCCTACCCGTCCGCTCGCGGCCATCCACCATAACCCGCCACCGACAGCCCACTTCCCAGCGACAGCCGACTTCCCGCCGACAGCCCACTTCCCTACGCCAGCCCGCCTGTCGCGGACCGGTGCGGACTGCTCAGTCGGTGAGCGCGCGGACCACCGAGTCGGCGAGGAGCCGGCCGCGGCGCGTGAGGACGATCCGGCCCTCCCGGGCGGCGGGCATCTCGACCAGGCCCTCGGCGATGAGGCCGGCCACCGCCTCCCGCCGGTGCTCGGGCACCCGACCGGTCCCCGGAGCGAGCTCCAGCCCCTCGGCGAGCCGCACCCCGAGCATGACCCGCTCGAGCTCGCGTGCGTCGTCGTCGAGGACCTCCCTGCCCGCGCCGGGGCTCATCCCCTGTTCCAGGCGCTGGGCGTAGGCCCGCGGGTGCTTGACGTTCCACCACCGCACACCGCCGACGTGGCTGTGCGCTCCCGGGCCGATGCCCCACCAGTCGGCGCCTCGCCAGTAGGCGAGGTTGTGGCGGCAGGCGCGCTCCGGCGTCCGGGCGAAGTTGCTCACCTCGTACCAGGTCAGCCCCGCCCGCGTGAGGACGTCGTCGGCGACCTCGTACTTGGCGGCCGCGTCGTCGTCGTCGGGCATGGGCAACAGCCCGCGGCGGACCTGGGCGGCCATCTTCGTCCCCGGTTCGACGACGAGAGCGTAGGCGGAGACGTGGTCCGGCTCGAGGGCGACGGCGGACTCCAGGCTGGTGCGCCAGTCGTCGAGCGACTCACCCGGCGTCCCGTAGATGAGGTCGACGGAGACCGCGAGGCCGGCGTCCCGCGCCCAGCGCACGACGTCGGGGAGCCGCTTCGGGTCGTGGGTGCGGTCGAGCGTCGCAAGCACGTGCGGGACCGCGGACTGCATCCCGAAGGAGACCCGGGTGAACCCGGCGTCGGCGAGCGCCGCGAGCGACTGCGGCGTGACGGAGTCCGGGTTGGCCTCCGTCGTCACCTCGGCGCCCTGGGCGAGGTCCCAGGTGGCGTCGACGTGCGCGAGCATCGCGGCGAGGTCCGCGACCGGGAGCACGGTGGGCGTGCCGCCACCGACGAACACCGTGGACACGGCACGGTCGGGGATGCCCGCCCGGGCGAGGGCGTCGGCGGCGAGGTCGATCTCCCGCAACGCGGTGTCGGCGTACTGCGCCTGGCTCGCCCCGCCGCCGAGCTCGGTCGCGGTGTAGGTGTTGAAGTCGCAGTAGCCGCACCGGACGGTGCAGAACGGGACATGGAGGTAGACACCGAAGTCCCGCTGCTCCGCCCCCGTCGCGGCCGAGGGAGGCAGCGCGCCGTCCGCGGGGACCGGGTCGCCGGCCGGGAGGGCGGGGCTCACTTCTTCGCCCTGGCTTCCTTCCCGGTCGGCGAGTCGGAGCCGAGCGCCGCGATGAAGGCCTCCTGCGGGACCTCGACCCGGCCGATGGCCTTCATCCGCTTCTTGCCCTCCTTCTGCTTCTCGAGCAGCTTGCGCTTCCGGGAGATGTCACCGCCGTAGCACTTGGCGAGCATGTCCTTACGCAGGGCGCGGATCGTCTCGCGGGCGATGATCCGCGAGCCGACGGCCGCCTGGATCGGCACCTCGAACTGCTGCCGGGGGATGATCTCGCGCAGCTTGCCGGCCATGCGCACGCCGTAGGAGTAGGCCTGGTCCTTGTGGACGATGGCGCTGAAGGCGTCGACCTGCTCGTGGTTGAGGAGGATGTCGACCTTGACGAGGTCGGCGGCCTGGTCGCCGGCGGGCTCGTAGTCGAAGGACGCGTACCCGCGGGTGCGGGACTTGAGCTGGTCGAAGAAGTCGAAGACGATCTCCGCCAGGGGCAGGGTGTAGCGCATCTCCACCCGGTCGGCGGACAGGTAGTCCATCCCCTCCTGGGTCCCCCGGCGCTGCTGGCACAGCTCCATGACGGGGCCGATGAACTCCGACGGCGTGAGGATCGTGGCCTTGACGACCGGCTCGCGGATCTCGGCGACCTTCCCCTCGGGGAACTCGCTCGGGTTGGTGACGCGCTGCGTCGTCCCGTCCTCCAGGCTCACCTCGTAGACGACGTTCGGGGCGGTGGCGATGAGGTCGAGGTCGAACTCGCGCTCGAGCCGCTCCTTGATGATCTCGAGGTGGAGCAGCCCGAGGAAACCGCAGCGGAAGCCGAAGCCCAGCGCCACCGACGTCTCGGGCTCGTAGTTGAGCGCGGCGTCGTTGAGCTTGAGCTTGTCGAGCGCGTCGCGCAGGGCCGGGTAGTCCGAGCCGTCGATGGGGAAGATGCCGGAGAACACCATCGGCTGCGGCTCGCGGTACTCCCCGACCGGCTCCGAGGCGGGCTTGTCCGCCGTCGTGATCGTGTCACCGACACGGGACTGGCTGACGTCCTTGACCCCGGTGATGAGGAAGCCCACCTCCCCGGCACCGAGCCCGTCGGTCGACTGGGGCTCGGGTGAGCTCACGCCGATGTCGAGCAGCTCGTGCGTCGAGTTGGTCGACATGAGCCGGATGCGCTCCCGGGGGCGGACCCGGCCGTCGACGACCCGCACGAAGGTGACGACACCGCGGTAGGTGTCGTAGACGGAGTCGAAGATCATCGCGCGCGTCGGGCCCTCGGGCTCCCCCACGGGCGCCGGGATCTCCGAGACGATCCGGTCGAGCAGCTCGGGCACGCCCTCGCCGGTCTTCCCGGACACCCGCAGGCAGTCCGCCGGGTCGCCGCCGATGAGGTTGGCCAGCTCCTCGGCGTACTTCTCCGGCTGCGCGGCCGGCAGGTCGATCTTGTTGAGGACCGGGATGATCGTGAGGTCGTTCTCGAGCGCCAGGTAGAGGTTGGCGAGCGTCTGCGCCTCGATCCCCTGCGCGGCGTCGACGAGCAGCAGCGCCCCCTCGCAGGCGGCCAGCGACCGGGAGACCTCGTAGGTGAAGTCGACGTGGCCCGGGGTGTCGATCATGTTGAGGGCGTAGGCGGTGTCCCCGACCTGCCACGGCATGCGCACGGCCTGGGACTTGATGGTGATCCCGCGCTCGCGCTCGATGTCCATCCGGTCGAGGTACTGGGCACGCATGGTGCGCTCGTCGACGACGCCGGTGAGCTGGAGCATCCGGTCGGCCAGCGTGGACTTGCCGTGGGCGATGTGGGCGATGATGCAGAAGTTGCGCAGCAGCTCGGGCGCCGTCGCCGCAGGGGCGATCGCCGGCATCAGGTCAGGGCTCGGTTTGGGGGACACTCACGTTCCTTCAGGCGACGACGTCGCAGCGGTCGTGGACCGCGCGAGGACACACTGCCCCCATCGTCCCACGTCGCCATGGTGACGGGACAATCCGCCCTGTGCAGGGAGGTGGGCTCTCGCCGGGGGGTGAGCTCTGGCCGGACGTGGGCTGTCGGTGGCGGGGGTGGGTCTCAGCCGAGGAGGAGGGCGAAGGCGCAGACGAACGCGCCGAGGACACCGAGGGGGATCGCGACGACCGTGCTGAGGAACGCGACCAGCGTGACGCGCAGGTCGTCGCGCAGGTAGGGGGCGTTGACCGGTCCCCCGGCCGCCCGCAGCAGCGCCCGCTGGGCCGCCTCCACCCGGGGGAACCACCGGGCGGTGTGCACGCGCCCCTCGTCCAGCGCCTCGCCGAGCGTGCTCAGCTCCTCCTCGAGCGGCGAACCGGCCTGCTCCCCGCTCACGACGACGACGCCGCCCACCGTCGTCACCCGGTGGTCACCGAGGTCGGCGGTGGCCCGCTGCAGCCGCTCGCGGCGCACCGCGAGCACGACGACGGGCACGGCGAGGACCACCGCGAGCGCGAACGGGACCCACCCGACCCAGCTCACGGCGTCCAGCCCGACGAGGAGGCCGAGGAGGAGGAAGACACCGACCGGGACCCCGGCGGCGACGAGCAGCATGAGCCCGGGCCGGCGCGCCAGGCGCACGATGTTGACGACGATCCGGTTCATCGCGTCGCTCGTCGCACTCATGACCCAAGCCTGCCACGGCCCCGCGCCCACGTGCGGGTGCAGGCCCGTGCGGCCGCCGTTAGCGTCAGGTCGTCCGTCATCGCCGAGGAGGAACGACCCGCCGTGAGACCGCTCGACCGACTCCACGACGCACTCGGGCTACGCACCAGCCCCCGGATCTTCTTCCCCGCCGCGATCGTCGCCGTCGGCTTCGTCGTCGGGACCATCCTCTTCACCGACCAGGTGGACGCCTTCTTCGCCGCTGCCTCAGGGTGGGTGATGACCAACCTCGGGTGGTTCTACATCGTCGGCGTGACGACGTTCCTGCTCTTCCTCCTCTACCTCGCCGTCAGCCGGTTCGGCCGGGTCCGGCTCGGTGACTCCCGCCCCGAGCACTCGGGCGTCACGTGGTTCACCATGCTGTTCGCCGCCGGGATCGGCTCGATCCTCATGTTCTGGGGTGTGGCGGAGCCGATCAACCACTTCGCCAACCCGCCGATGCAGGACGCCGAGGGGCAGACCGACGCCGCCGCCCGGGAGGCGATCAGCTTCGCGCTCTACCACTTCGGCCTGCACACGTGGGCGATCTTCGCGCTGCCCGCCCTCGGCTTCGCCTACTTCATGTACCGCCGCAACCTCCCGCCGCGGGTGAGCTCGATCTTCCAGCCACTGCTCGGGGAGCGGATCCACGGACCGATCGGGGCAGCGATCGACGTGGTCGCCGTCGTCGGCACGGTCTTCGGGGTCGGCGTCTCCGTCGGGCTCGGCACGCTGCAGATCAACAGCGGCCTCGACTCCCTCTGGGGCCTCGGCGAGAACCGCCTCATCCAGATCGCGATCATCGTCGCGGTGTCGGCGATCGCCGTCGTGTCGGTGAGCGTCGGGCTGGAGAAGGGCATCAAACGGCTGTCCAACCTCAACATCGTCATGGCCGTCGGGCTGCTCTGCTTCGTCGTCGCGACCGGTCCCACCCTGTTCGTCATCAAGGGCACCATCGAGTCGGTCGGTCTCTACGCCTCGGCGCTGCCCCAGCTCGCCTTCTGGAACGACACCGTCAACGACACCGGCTGGCAGAACCAGTGGACCGTCTTCTACTGGGCGTGGACGATCTCGTGGTCGCCGTTCACCGGCATCTTCATCGCGAAGATCTCCAAGGGCCGGACCATCCGCCAGTTCGTCGCCGGGGTGCTCGCTGCCCCGGTCGCGTTCAGCGTCCTGTGGTTCGGGATCTTCGGCTGGGCGTCCTTCGCGATCGAGCGGGACACACCCGGCGAGCTCGTCGGCCCGGTCGTCGAGCAGGAGGACGTCGCCCAGGCACTCTTCGTCTTCCTCGAGCACTTCCCGCTGACGACGGTGATGCAGGTGCTGGCGGTGATCCTCGTCGTCATCTTCTTCACGACGTCGGTGGACTCGGCGGGGCTCGTCATGGACATGATCAGCAACGGCTACGACGAGCCGGAGGCCTCCCCGCGGCGGCAGCGCGTGTTCTGGACCGTGGCGATCGGCGCCGTCGCGGCGACGATGCTCGTCGCGACCGGCGAGGGCGGGCTCACCGCGCTGCAACAGGTCATCATCGTCGTCGGGCTGCCGTTCTTCGTCATCGGTTACGTCATGATCTACACGATCCTCGCCGCCCTCAAGGAGGACGCCGGGGAGGGGCCGCCGGTCCGCGCCCTGCGCTGGCGGCGGGTGCTGCCGCCCGAGGAGGCGGCCCGCCGCACCGAGGACGACGCCTACGACAACGACGAGTTCACCGTCGTCCCCGAGCTCGAGCCGGACCAGGAGCCGCTCGAGGTCGACCCCGTCCTGCTCGGGGACGAGCCCGGCGACGGCGAGGCCGCGCCGGGAGGCGGCCGGGCCACGGCCGACGACGGCACGGACACCCCCGACGACGGCGGGCCGCACCTGGAGCCCGACCGCGCCCGGCGAGGATGACCGGCGCCACACCGGCGGCCCGGCCCGGACCTGGTAAAGTACCTCGCTGAGCCTCCGCCAGGTCGTGCGGGGGCCGGCTTGTGGCCGACCACGGGTATCCCCACGCCCCAGTCCCGGCCACCGGCACAGCCCTCACCGACCCATCACCTCCGGCGAGTTGTAGGAGAAGTCCACACGTGGCGAACATCAAGTCCCAGAAGAAGCGCATCCTGACCAACGAGAAGGCCCGGCTGCGGAACAAGACCGTCAAGACCGAGCTCAAGACGTACGTGCGTCGGGTGCGCGAGGCGATCGCCGCCGGTGACAAGGAGGCCGCGACGACCGCGCTCCAGGCCGCCGGCCGCAAGCTCGACAAGGCGGCGACGAAGGGCGTCATCCACGCCAACCAGGCCGCGCAGCGCAAGTCCAAGCTGGCCAAGCAGGTCGCCGGCCTCTGATCCGGCCCTCCCCGACGGCGCCGTCCCCCCGTGTACCGGGGGTACGGCGCCGTCGTCGTTCCTGAGCCCGCCGGAGAGAGGAGACCGATGCCCGCGCCGTCGTCCCGGTCGCGCCGCTCCCGGCTCCCGGCCTGGCTCGCCGCCCTCCTCGCCGCCTGCATCGGGGCGACCGTCCCGCTCCAGTCCCGGGTCAACGGCGAGCTCGGGGACCGGCTCGCCGACCCCGTCGCCGCCGCCGTCGTGAGCTTCGCCGGCGGGCTCGCCGTCCTGCTCGTCGTCGCTCTCGCCGTGCCCCGGGTGCGCCGCGGGCTGCGCCGGCTGCCCGGGGCGGTGCGCCGGCGAGAGCTCCCGCCGGGATACCTCCTCGCCGGAACGGTCGGCGGGCTGCTCGTCCTCACCCAGTCCGCCGTCGTCGCGGTCGTCGGCGTGGCCGTCTTCACCGTCGCCGTCGTCGCCGGGCAGACCGTCAGCGGCCTGCTCACCGACGCCGTCGGCTTCGCGCAGGACGTGCGGCGCCGTCCCACCCGACCCCGTCTCGTCGGCGCCGGTCTCGTCCTCCTCGCGGTCGGCCTGTCTGCCTCGGCCTCCCTGACCGGTGACCGGCCGTGGACGCAGGTTCTCCTCCCGGCGCTCCTCCCCCTGCTCGCCGGGCTGCTCACCGGCTTCCAGCACGCGGCCAACGCCCGCATCGGCGCGGTCGGCGGCTCCCCGCTCACCGCGACGGTGACGAACTTCGTCGCCGGGATGGTCGCCCTCCTCCTCACCGCCGCCGTCCGCGGCCGCGGGCTGCCCGCGGCGCTGCCGCAGGAGTGGTGGCTGTACACCGGAGGCCTCTACGGGATCGTCTTCATCGCCGGGTCGGCCGCGCTCATCCCGCACACCGGCGTGCTCGTCCTCGGGCTCGGCAGCATCGCGGGCCAGCTCGTCGCCTCGCTCCTCCTCGACGTCCTCGCCCCCGTCTCCGGCTCCGCCGTGGGGCCGCGGACGGTTGTCGGTACCCTGCTCGCGCTGGCGGCGATCATGGTCGCGTCGGTGCCGCCGCACCGGTTCCGGCGCGGGTAGCCGCAGGCAGCCTCCTTCCCGCGGGACTGTGGACGTGTCAGTCCTGTCCCCGGGCCGTGGCAGGCTTGGGGCGTGCCCCCGAAGACCCGTCGCAGCCCCGCCCCCGGCCTCAGCTGGGAGGAGGCCCCGCTCGCTCCCGTCGTCCTCGTCCGCGGTGCCGAGGGCCTGCTCAGCGACCGCGCCGTCGCCCGCATCGTCGCCCAGGCCAAGGAGACGGACCCGGGCACGGAGGTCACCCGGCTCGACGCCGCCGGCTACGAGCCCGGCCGCCTCGGCATGCTCGCCAGCCCCTCCCTGTTCGGCGAGGCCCGGTGCATCGTCATCTCCGGCGTGGAGAGCTGCACCGACGCCCTCATCGACGACGCCGTCGCCTACCTCGCCGCGCCGGCGGACGACGTCTGGCTCGTCCTCCAGCACGGCGGCGGCGTGCGTGGGAAGCGGCTGCTCGACGCGGTGACCAAGGCGGGGCACCCCGTCGTCGCGTGTGAGCCGCTCAAGGACCACGACAAGGCCGCCTTCGTCTCCGCCGAGTTCCGCCGGGCCCGCCGGCAGATCGACCAGGAAGCGGTCCAGGCGCTCGTCCAGGCGGTCGGCTCCGATCTGCGCGAGCTCGCCGCGGCGTGCGCCCAGCTCGTCGCCGACACCACCGGCCGCATCACCTCCGAAGTCGTGGAGCGGTACCACGGCGGCCGGGTCGAGGCGACCGGCTTCAAGGTCGCCGATGCCGCGATCGCCGGTAACGCGACCGAGGCCGTCACCCTGCTCCGGCACGCCGTCGAGAGCGGCGCCCACCCGGTCGTCCTCGTCGCCGCGTTGGCGGTCAAGCTGCGCACCATGGCGAAGGTGGAGGCGATGTCCGGGCGGGGCGGGGCGGGCGGCCTCGGCCTGGCGCCGTGGCAGGTGGACCGCGCCCGTCGCGAGCTCTCCGGGTGGAGCCCCGAGGGTCTGGCACGCGCGATCACCGCCGTCGCCGCCGCCGACGCCGAGGTCAAGGGGCTGAGCCGCGACCCGGTGTTCGCGGTCGAACGTGCCGTGCTGCGCATCGTCGCCTGCCGGGGCCGGCGGTGAGCGACGCAGCGCCCGCCGGGCCGGAGCCCGGCGACACGGCGCACCACCACCCGCGCACCGACCCGTCGGGGGCCGGCCCGGTCGACCGCTACCGCGTCGTCCCGGCCGCCTACGTCGTCCTGCTGGACCCGGATGAGGACGGCGTCGACCGCGTCCTGCTCCAGCTGCGCGCGCACACGGGGTACATGGACGGGTACTGGGCCTGCGGAGCCGCCGGGCACGTCGAGGCCGGGGAGAGCGTCTTCGAGGCGGCGCTCCGGGAGGCGGCGGAGGAGCTCGGTGTGCGCATCCGGCCCGACGACCTCGTCCCGGTGACCGCCATGCACCGCACCGGGCACACCGGCCTCGCGGTCGACGAGCGCGTCGACTTCTTCCTCGCCTGCCGCCGCTGGGAGGGCGAGCCCCGCCTCCGGGAGGCCAAGGCCACCGACCTGCGCTGGGTGCGTCTCGACCGGCTCGACTCCCTCGCCGCGCCCGTCGTCCCGCACGAGCGGCAGGTTCTCACCGCACTCGCCGCCGGCTCCGTGCCGGCCGTGTCGACCTTCGGCTTCACCGGGGCGTGACGCGGTCAGCACCGCGTGGCGAGCCCGCCACCGGTGACCAGGACGACGACGGCGCCGCACTCGTCGGTGCGCAGCACGAGCGCGCCCCGCCGACCGTACAGCTCGAGCGTCGCGGCCGCCGGGTGGCCGAAGTCGTTGTCGCGGCCGACACTCACGAGCGCGAGCGGCGCCGCGACCTCCTCGGCGAGAGCGGGCAGCTGGGCGGGTGAGCCGTGGTGCGGGACGAGGACGACGTCGACGTCCTGCGACGGGGCGCCGACCAGCTCGCGCAGCAGCCC
>DAHVRG010000044.1 GCA_027322565.1 Georgenia sp. | reverse complement strand
CGCGGTGCGCAGTACTTCGTGAAGAACTCCCTGCGCGGCGGCCCGGCCGACTTCTCCGTGTTCTTCGGCCGCGCCGAGGACGAGGTCCTCGTCGGGGACTGGGACGGGGACGGGAAGGACACCCTCGGCGTGCGCCGCACGCCGTGACGTCCTGACATCCAGCGGCGCCCGCCCTCCTGGGCCGCCGCCGGGAGGCCGAGACCCCGCACCGTCCGGTGCGGGGCCTCGGCGCCGCCGGTGACGGCGTACGGTGGCACGGCCCACGTCCCCCACCCCGCAGGCACATGACCCACCGCACCGCGAAGACCTTCACCACCGCCCTCACCGGCCTCGCCCTCCTCACCCTCGGCGCCGGCAGCCCGGCGGCCCCGGCGTCCGGCGCGGCGCCGGTCACGGTGCCCGACGACGTCGCCGCGGTGGTCGCCGGCATGAGCGAGGAGGAGCTCATCGGCCAGATGACGTGGGTCCACGTCCACGGCTCCAGCGCCCGCGACGGCTCACGCGCCGCGGAGAACCGGGCACGGTACGGGGTGGACACCCCCGCCGAGGTCGTCGAGCGCTACCACCTCGGCGGGGTCCTGTACTTCGCGTGGGCCGGCAACACCGAGAGCCCGGAGCAGGTCGCCGAGCTGTCCGGCGGGCTGCAGGAGGCCGCCACCGCGGCGACAGGGGTGCCACTGGCCATCACCGTCGACCAGGAGGGCGGGGAGGTCTCCCGGGTCGGTCCGCCCGCCACGGCGTTCCCCGGCGGGATGGCCCTGGGCGCCACCGCCGACCCGGAGCTCGCCCGCGCCCAGGGCGAGGTGCTCGGCAGCGAGCTCGCGGCCATGGGGGTCAACGTCGACTTCGCCCCCGTCGCCGACCTCAACACCAACCCCGCCAACCCGGTCATCGGGCTGCGCTCGGCGGGCGCGGACCCGGGCCTCGTCGGCGAGCTCACCGCCGCGCAGGTCAGCGGGCTGCAGTCCCGTGACGTCGCTGCCGCGGCGAAGCACTTCCCCGGTCACGGCGACACGGACGTCGACTCCCACACCGGGCTCCCGGTCGTCACCGGGGACCCCGACACCCTCGACGAGCACCTCGAGCCCTTCCGCGCCGCAATTGCCGCGGGCACCGACATCATCATGTCCGCGCACATCGTCGTCGAGTCCCTCGACCCCGACCTGCCGGCCACCCTCTCCCCGCGCGTCCTCACCGGCCTCCTGCGCGAGGAGCTCGGGTACACCGGCCTGGTCAGCACCGACGCGCTGGACATGGCCGCGCTCAAACAGCTCCCGGGCAACCCCCTGGACGACGGCGACATCGCGGTGCTCGCGATCGCGGCCGGAGCGGACATCCTCCTCGGCTCCCCCGACGTCGACGCCGCCTTCGCCGGTGTCCGTGCCGCGCTCGACGACGGCCGGCTCACCCGCGAGCGCCTCGAGGAGTCCGTCACCCGCATCCTGGAGTGGAAGGTCGAGCGCGGGGTGTGGGACGGCACCGACCGGCCGGGTATCGACGTCGTCGGCAGCGACGACCACCTCGCCGTCGCGCGGACGATCTCCGAGCGGGCGGCGACGCTGCTCCGCAACGACGGGGGGCCCGCCGTCCCGCTCGACCCGGGGACGGACCGGCTGCTCGTCGTCGGCGCCGGCTCCGCGTGGCCCGAGCGCCTCACCCCGCTGCTCGCGGCCGAGGGCTTCACCGTCACCGAGCGGCTGGAGAGCGGCGCGGACCCGAGCGCCGGCTACCGCGCGACCGCGGTGTCCGCGGCAGCCGACGTGGACGCCGTCGTCGTCGCGGTGGACGACCTGCGGGGCAGCGCCGCGCAACGGGCACTCGTCGCGGAGCTGACGGCCACGCCGGCCCCCGTGGTCACCGTGCTCGCCGGCCTGCCCTACGACCTCGCCGCGGTGCCGGAGGAGGTCACCGCCGTCGTCGCGGGCTACGGCACGGCGTCGGTCAACCACGAGGGCGTCGCCGCCGTGCTGTCCGGCCGGGTGCCACCGACGGGACGGCTGCCTGTCGCCGTCACGGCCCCGGACGGCAGCGTCGTCGCCGAGCTCGGCTCCGGGCTCCGCACGACGACGGAGGTGACGCCCGAGGACGTCATCTTCACCGACCCGCCGGGCACCGCCGACGACGCCGTCGTCATCCCCGAGGTCGAGGGCGTCACCTACCTGCTCGACGGCGAGCCGGTCGCCTCGGGACGGCGGCCGGCGGCCGGGAGCGTCGTCGTCACGGCCCGGGCGCGGGACGGCTTCCATCTTGCCCCCGGCGCCCCGGACCGGTGGGAGCACACCTTCGACGTCGCCAGCCCCACGGCGGCCCCGACCGCGCCACCGGGACCCGGCGCCGAGACCTCCCCGTGGCTCGTCGGAGCCGCCGTCGCCGGTGCCGTCGGTCTCGCCGCTCTCATCGCCGTCCTCACCACCCGGCACAGGCGCTCCTGACCGCCTCCGCCCCGCACCGACCACCAGGCCGCCTCCGCCCCCGGGGTCGGCACCTCGGCGCGCCGAGGTGTGTTCGCTCCGGGCGTGCCGTACCCTTCCGCCACCGTCGACTCCATCACAGTTCAGTAACAATCCCGCTCCCGTAAAGCCGCAGGTCAGTGCGGCTATGTCGACACCTGAAGGTGCGTCGCGAACGCGTCTGTCCGAAGTCAAGCACTCGCCAAAGCCCACTTTCGGTGGCATGGTGGTTGGCCGCCCCCATCCGACCCCTAGTTTGCGATGCCCGCCGGCAGGTGCGGCGATCGTGAGCGGCCGCGGTGCCGAGCACCCGGCCAACCCGAGCCGCTGTGAGGTGAGCGTGAGCGCGCTACGCGCCGAGAACGTCTACAAGGTCTTCGGGCGCCGGTCCCAGGAAGCCGTCCGTCGGCTCCGTGACGGCGCCACCCGCGACGAGGTGCGGTCACTGGGTACCGCCGCCGTCATCGACGCCTCCTTCGAGGTGCAGCAGGGCGAGACCTTCGTCGTCATGGGCCTATCCGGCTCCGGCAAGTCGACCTTGATCCGCATGCTCAACGGGCTGCTGACGCCGACGGCCGGTTCCATCCACCTGGGTGACGCAGACATCACCAAGGTCTCCGCCCCCGAGCTGCGGCGGCTGCGCCAGGAACGCATCTCGATGGTCTTCCAGCACTTCGCGCTGCTGCCGCACCGGACCGTCCTGGAGAACGTCGCCTACCCCCACGAGATCCGCCGCACGGACCGGGAGGAGCGCCTGGAGAAGGCCCGGGAGGCCATCGCCCTCACCGGCCTCGCCGGCTGGGAGGACTCCCTGCCGGTCCAGCTCTCCGGCGGGATGCGCCAGCGTGTCGGGCTGGCGCGCGCACTGGCCGCCGACACCGAGATCCTCCTCATGGACGAGGCGTTCTCGGCGCTCGACCCGCTCATCCGACGTGACATGCAGGAGCAGCTCGTCGAGCTCCAGGCGACCCTGGGCAAGACGATCGTGTTCATCACCCACGACCTCAACGAGGCGATGTACCTCGGTGACCGGATCGCCGTCATGCGCGACGGCCGCATCGTCCAGGTCGACACCGCGGAGCAGATCCTCGCCCACCCGGCGGACGAGTACGTCGCGAAGTTCATCGCCGACGTCGACCGCTCGCGGATCATCACGGCCGGCGCACTCATGCGCCGGCCGCAGTCGGTCGTCCAGATCGGCGGCGGCCCCGGTGTCGCGCTCCGGGAGATCGAGCGTACCCAGGGCTCGGCGGCCTACGTCGTCGACCGGCAGCGGGTGCTCCACGGCACCGTGCACGACGACGACCTCGTCGCGGCGCAGCGGCGCGGCGACACCGACCTGCGCGGTGTCCTGCGCCCGATCGTCGGCGCGGATGTCCACCCCGACACCCCGCTCTCCGACCTCTTCGCCTCCGCCGCCGAGGCCCGCCTGCCGCTGGCGGTTACCGACGAGCGCGGCCGCCTGGTCGGCGTCGTCCCGCGGGTCCGGATCCTCCAGGCGATGGCCCGGCCCGGCGGCGAGAGCAACGGGGAGCAGAAGGCGACGGACGACCGCACGCCGGTCGCCGCCTCGAGCGAGGGGAGCCAGGCATGAGTGACTTCCGCATCCCCGTCGGCTCGTGGGCCGAGGGCGCCATCGACTGGCTGACCGACGCGCTCGGCGGCCTCTTCCAGCTCATCAGCACCGTCCTGCGCTGGCTGTACAACCTCGCCGAGCAGCTCTTCACCTCACCGGACGTGTGGTGGGTCGGCCTCGTGCTCTCCCTCGTCGTCGCCGGCGCGGTCCTCCTCGCCAAGGACTGGCGCTGGGCGACCGGCGCGCTCGTGGCGCTGGTCGCGTACTGGGTGGTGACCCAGCAGCTCCTGCCCGAGCCGGACTTCTGGTT
>DAHVRG010000027.1 GCA_027322565.1 Georgenia sp. | reverse complement strand
TCGCGGCCTTCGACCACCGCCACGTGTTCCTCGACCCCGACCCAGACGCCGCGGCGAGCTTCGCCGAGCGGCGGCGGCTGTTCGACCTGCCCCGCTCCTCGTGGGCCGACTACGACACCTCCCTCATCAGCGAGGGCGGCGGCGTGCACCCGCGCTCCGCCAAGTCCGTGGAGGTCACCCCGCAGGTGCGTGCCGCGCTCGGGCTGGACGACGACGTCACCGCCCTCACGCCCGCCGACCTCATCAGTGCGGTCCTCCGCGCGCCCGTCGACCTGCTGTGGAACGGCGGGATCGGCACCTACGTCAAGGCCGGCCAGGAGCCGCACGCGAGCATCGGGGACCGGGCGAACGACGCCATCCGGGTCGACGGCGCCGAGCTGCGCTGCCGGGTGGTGGGCGAGGGCGGCAACCTCGGCTTCAGCCAGCTCGGGCGGATCGAGGCCGCCCTCGCCGGCGTGCGGATCAACACCGACGCGATCGACAACTCCGCCGGCGTGGACAGCTCCGACCACGAGGTCAACATCAAGATCATGCTCACCGGCCTCATCCGGGACGGCGAGCTCACCCGCAAGCAGCGTGACGAGCTCCTCGCCGCGATGACCGACGACGTCGCCGCCCAGGTGCTGCGTCACAACTACGAGCAGAACGTCCTCATCGGCAACGCCCGTCACCTCGACACCCGCATGGTCGGGGAGCACCAGCGGCTCATGGCGGCGCTCGAACGCACCGGCGGGCTCGACCGAGAGCTGGAGTTCCTGCCGACCGACGCCCAGCTCGCCGCACGTGCCCGCGAAGGGCGCGGCCTCACGTCGCCCGAGTTCGCCGTACTCATCGCCTACACCAAGCTCGCCCTCAAGGACGAGCTCGCCGACGCCCGGGTGGTCGACGACCCGTGGCTGCGGCGCTACCTGCACCGGTACTTCCCGCCGGCGCTGCGCGAGCGGTTCCCCGACGCGGTCGACGAGCACCCGCTGCGCCGGCAGATCGTCGTCAACGAGCTCGCGAACACGATCGTCAACCGGGGCGGGGTCACCTACGTCCAACGCGCCACCGACGAGACCGGGACGGGGGCGGCGCAGGTGGCCCGGGCGTTCGTCATCTGCCGGGAGATCTTCGACGTCGCCGGGCTCCTCGACCGCGTCGAGGCGCTGGACAACCGGGTGGGCACCGACGTCCAGTGGCGGATGTCGCTGGAGCTGAGGCGGCTGCTGGACCGTTCCGCCCGCTGGTTCCTCAAGAACCGCCCCTCGGCCCGAGGCATCGAGGAGGAGGTCGACCGCTTCGCCCCGGCCGTGCGTGACCACGCCGGGGACCTGCCCGACCTCGTCGGTGGGGCCGAGCGGGAGCGGGCCGGGCGTGAGGTCGCCGAGCTGCGTGCGGCAGGGGTCCCCGAGGAGCTCGCGGTGCGCTCGGCGATGCTCCGCTACCACGTGAGCCTCCTCGACGCCGTCGAGCTCGCCGAACAGACCGGCGAGCCGCTGCCCGTCGTCCTGGCGGTGAGCTTCGCCGTCGCCGACCGGTTGGGGGTCGACCGGCTGCACGCGCTCGTCGGGCCGCTCCCCAAGGAGGACCGCTGGGACGCGCTGGCCCGCAGCGCCCTGCGCGACGACCTGCACGCCGTCCGCCGGTCGCTCACCGCAGCGGTGCTCACCGCAACGGACCGCGAGCCGTCCGCCGCCGAGCGGATGGCGGCGTGGCTGGAGGAGAACACCACCGCGGTCGACCGGTCGCAGCGCGCGATCTCCTCGATCGAGGAGCTGGACCGCCCGGGCCTGGCAGCGATCTCCGTGGCGCTCGGCTACCTGCGCACCGCGGCGGTCAGCGCCCCCTGAGGCGGGTGGTCACCGGCGCGCCGCCCGGGACCCGTCGCCGCCCGTGAGCGCGCTGCCGGCCTGCGCGAGCACCGTGCGCAGCCGACGGTGCTCCGGCTCGGTGAGCCCCGGCCGCCCGAGGAAGATCTCGACGAGGCGGTCGGTGAGGGCACCCGCGCCGTCGGTCACCGGCAGGGCGTGGTCGGTGGTCAGCTGCGCCCACACGGCGGCCAGGGCGGCCAGCCGGGCGACGTGGCCGTGGAGGGTCTGCGCGTGGAGCAGGCTCATGTCGCGCGCGTCCTCCACCCCGCGGGAGTCCTGCCCCGAGTAGCGGCGGGGTGCTCCGGATGCGCCGACGACCTGCTCGAGGACCGCCTGGGCCGCCTTGGGTGGCTGGACCGGTGCCCGGGCGGGGTCGCGCCGTTCGAGAGCGGCGCACACGTGCTCGATGAGCCGTTGCCAGTGACCTGCGACCACGGCGGCGAGCTCGACGGCGGCGGCGAGGTCCAGGGCGAGCCGGAAGTCGAGGAAGGATGACTGGCTCAGCGGCCGGGCGGTGCCGGTGGCCGTCGACCACAGCGGGTTCGCGGACGGGCGGGCGAGGCGTCGCTCGACGGAGTCCCCGAGCCGGTCGACCGTCGAGACGACGACGTCGAGGACGGGGGCGCTGTCACGCAGGCTCACCGGCGCTTGCCCGGCGAAGTCGAGGAGCCCGGTCGACGGTTGCGGGTGAAGGTCGTCCAGCGGGCCGCCGAGTGTCGGCCGCGCGCAGTACGGGAGCCATGCGTCGAGGAAGGCACCGGTCTGCTCGACCAGCCCGACCACGGCGGCGGTGCCCAGGGCGGTGGAGACGAAGCTCCCGTTGATGAGCGCGATGAGGTCGCCGGGATGGCGGAGCAGGCCCGGGGCGGTGGTCGTGCGCAGGTCGTGCACCAGCCACGCGGCAGGGATGACATCACCCGAGCCGTACGACGTCGTCCAGCCGCCCCGGACGGGGGCCATGGAGGGGGCGGCGACGTCGAGGAGGGCGCGGTACGTGGCGCCGTGGATGCCCGAGCCGCCGTGGTGGAGCTGCTCGAGCTTCGTGACGACGAGGAGCGTGCGTAGCGCCGGAGGGGCGAGCCACGACGGCTCGACAAGGTGCGCGCCCAGCACCTCCACCTGCTCCTCCGCCGCCATGGCACCGCCGTCGAGGTGTCCGAGCAGCGTGGTGAAGCCGTATGCGTGCCCGGTGCCGGCGGCAATGAACTCCTCGACGGCGCGGCGCTCGGCGTCGATGCGCCCGGTGGCCTCCACCCAGGGGGCGGCGGCCCGCTGCTCGACGAGGGAGCGCGCCACCCGGGTGAGTGCGGGTCTCGTCATGTCCTCCTCCTCGCGACGACGAGCAGTGCGGCGACCAGCACGAGACCGGCCGTCCCGAGCACGAGGGTGTCCGAGCTCGTGCTGCGCAGCCAGGCGAACAGGCCGACCCCGGAGCCGGGGACCGTGTCGACAGGGCCGGAGTAGGCCGTGGAGATCGCCGCGAGGACGATCTCGACGAAGGTGAGGAGGCCGAGGACGAACAGCACGACCTCCACGGTGGACTGGTAGCGCCGTTCGAACCGCTCCCGTTTCCTGCTCACGACGTCGTGCGCGTCGGCGATGCGGCGCCCGCCCCGGGCCATGACGTCCTCGTACTGCCACGCCTCGAGGTTGGCCAGGGCAGTGGTGCGACGGACTCCCTGGACGTTGAGGAAGAGGTCGTCGGCAGCGGCGTGGTGCTGGGCGAGTGCGGTCCACTCCGCCTCCACCGCGCGCTGCACGCGGCGGAGGTCGCGCGCACGGACGCGGGCGTGGGGGGTGCGGAAGCCACGGACGATGTCGAGCGACCGTCGGCTGAGCTCGTCGACCTGGTGCCACAGGTACTGGGCGTCGACCAGGCCGCGGACCACCTCGCCCCGGGCGCCGTCGTCCAGCACCGACCAGCCGGTGACGGCCCCGTTCCCCCACCCGCCGACGATCGCGGTCTCCGCCGAGCCGTTGAGGGGACGTCGCACGGTCTCCGCGCCGAGCCAGCCTGCCGGTGGGTCGCTCAGGGCGTAGCGCCCCACCCAGGCCACCGACTCCCGGGTGCAGCCGAGGACGTCGATCGCCACCCGGGTGGCGAACTCGGTGAGGTCGGCTTCGAGCAGCTCGAGCTCGACGCCGCCGCCCGGCTCCAGCTCCGCTGAGCGTGCCTCGCACTCGACGGTGAGCACCGTGGTGCCCTCGATCGAGGCGAGCCACGTCCGGGCCGCGAGAACGTCGAAGCCGCTCGGGCCGGGCGGGGGCGGACCGGTGTCCGGGGCCGGAGGACGCGCGACGAGGCGGTAGGCCAGCGACTGTGCGCGGGTCGACGACCGGGAGACGAAGCGGGTCGGCTGCACCGGGCCGGCCGGCTGCGAGGCGTCGACGGAGTCGCCGGTGACCACCGGAGTGACGAGGAGGAAGTGGTGCGTGGTCGGTTGTCGCGCGGTCGTGACCGTGTGGGGCGGCTCGGGTGCCATCGTCTCGCTTTCGCTCGGGTCGCGAGGACCCAGGTCGTCATTGGTGACAGGCTAGATGCTGTCAGCTGCACGACGGGCGTCGCGGAGGGGGAGACATGGGAGAGGGTGCCCGCGAGCCGGACTGGGTGCGGCACGCGGTCTTCTGGCACCTCTACCCGCTCGGTCACCTGGGCGCCGAGCGCACCCGGGAGGAGCTCGGTGTCGAGGTGCGTCACCGCCTGCCCGACCTGCTGCCGTGGCTCGACCACGCCGTCGAGCTCGGCGCCTCCGCGCTGCTTCTCGGGCCGGTGTTCGCCTCGCGCACCCACGGCTACGACACGACCGACCATCTGCGCGTCGACTCCCGGCTCGGTGACACAACCGACCTGCTCGCCGTCGTCGAGGCGGCCCGTGCGCGGGGGCTGCGGGTGGTCCTCGACGGCGTGTTCAACCACGTCGGGCAGGACTTCGCGATGTTCCGCAGGGCGCTCGCCGAGGGGCCCGGCTCGCCGGCCGCGCGCTGGTTCCGGCTCCACTGGCCCGACCCCGACGCACCTGACGGCGGGGGGCCTCCGACGCACGACGACTTCGAGGGCCACGCGGCGCTTGTCGCGCTCGACCACTCGGAGCCGGCCGTGGCCGACCACGTCGTGCACGTCATGACCCACTGGCTCGACCGCGGGGTGGACGGCTGGCGGCTCGACGCCGCGTACGCCGTCCCGCCGTCGTTCTGGCGGCCGGTGCTCGAGCGGGTGCGGGAGCGGCACCCCGAGGCGTACGTCGTCGGCGAGGTCATCCACGGCGACTACCCGGGGATCGTCGCAGCCTCCGGGATGGACGCCGTCACCCAGTATGAGCTGTGGAAGGCGGTCTGGAGCTCGCTCAACGACCGCAACTTCTGGGAGCTCGACCACGCGCTGCGGCGGCACGCCGACTTCTGCCGGAGGTTCGTGCCGCTGACCTTCGTCGGCAACCACGACGTCACCCGCATCGCCAGCCGGCTCACCGAAGCGCGGCACCTCGACCACGCGCTCGCGGTCCTCTTCACCGTGCCCGGCACGCCGTGTGTCTACGCCGGTGACGAGTTCGGGCTCACCGGGGTCAAGGAGGAGCGTGAGGGCGGCGACGATGCCGTCCGGCCCGCCTTCCCGGCGGACCCGGCCGAGCTCGCGGGGACGGGCGAGCCGGTGCTGCGCCGCCACCAGGAGCTCATCGGCCTGCGCCGGCGCCACCCGTGGCTGCACGACGCCGTGCTCGAGGTGCTCCACGTCTCCGACCCGCTGCTGTGCTACGCGGTGCGCGCCGGGGGCGAGGCCCTCGTCGTCGTGCTCAGCACGGACGACGAGGGCGTGCGGTGGGGGCTCCCCGCGGGTGTCCCGGGCCCGGGCGACCGTCCGGTCACGGTGCTGGCCGGCACCGGCGCGCTCGCCGACGCCGGCCGCACGGTGACCCTCCCGCCCCACGGGTGGGCACTGGTCGCCCCCGCATGAGACGGCCGACCGGGCCGTGCTCGGTCAGAGCCTGGTGCTGTCCGCCGGCTGGTCGACCATGGTCGAGCCCTTGAGGGCGGCGAGGCGCTCGCCGCGCATCGGCTTGGGCATCGCGGCGGTACCCGGCCGCGCGGTGCGGCGCTGCGCCACCCCCGGGGCGATCGAGGTGCGGGCCCGCTCGACGATGCTCCGGTAGAGCCGCTCGTACCCTTCGGCCATCGCCTCCGGGGTGAACCGGTCGAGCACCTCCTGGCGGCAGCGCGCCGGGTCGATGGCGTCGACGGCGTCGATCGCGGCCGGCAGCTCGTCGAGCTCGCGGCGCAGGTAGCCGGTGACGCCGTCGGTGACGATCTCCGGGGCGGCGCCGCGGGGCATCGTGACGACCGGCGTCCCGGAGACGAGCGCCTCGATCATCACCATGCCGAAGGGCTCCTCCCACTGGAGGGGGAACACCAGGGCGCGCGCGGAGGCCAGGGCCTCGCGCTTGTCGTCGCCGCCGATCTCCCCGAGCCACTCGACGCCGGGACCGAGCCGCGGCTCGATCTCCGCCTCGAAGTAGGCCTTCTCCGCCGGCTCGGTGCACTTGGCGGCGAGCTTGATCGGGCGGCCCGCGGCGCGGGCCGCGTCGATGGCCAGGTGCATGCCCTTGTCGGGGGTGCACCGGCCGAGGAAGAGGACCCAGTCCTCCTTCTCCTCCCGGTAGGTGAAGTCCGCCGGGTCGAGCGCGTTGTACACGGTGCCGGCCCAGTTGAGGTCGGGTGCGAAGCCCCGCTGTGCGTCGGAGATGGCGATGAGGTGGGTGGTGTCGCCGATGTGCCGGTAGTAGCGGCCCGGCTCGTCCTGCACGGGGCCGTGGACGGTGGCGACCGTGGGGATCTTGCGGCCGCGCGCCTGCAGCGGGCCGAGCAGCGTGTGGTCGTGGACGATGTCGACGTCCAGCCCCGCGAGGATCTCCGCGGTGGCGGCCGCGTGGACCGCCTCCGGCAGCGGCTCGCCCAGCCGGGCGAACTGCGGCTCGGTGTACGTCCGGCGGAACCGGGCCTTCGTCCCGTTGCGGCCGGCACCGATGAGGGTGACCTCGTGCCCCCGGTCGACGAGGGCGTCGATGAGCTTGGCGACGACGAGCTCGATACCGCCGTATCCACGCGGCGGGAGCTCGTAGAAGGGTGGCGCCACCTGGGCGATGCGCAGTGACTCCACGTAGGCACTCCTTTCTCGAGGCCACGACCACCGCGCGCAACCGGCGCTCAGCCGTGGCACGTGGGTATGCGTTGCCTTCGCAACCTTGAGAAGGGAACACCAAGAGTTTAGCCCACCCGACTCAA
>DAHVRG010000026.1 GCA_027322565.1 Georgenia sp. | reverse complement strand
CGACCCCGAGGAGTCCCACCCGAGATGACCACGACACGACCGACCGTCGGGATGGTCTACCCCGGCCACGCCGCGGAGGACGAGTACCCTGCCGCTGCACGCACGCTCGGCGTGCACCTGCCGGTCGCCCACGTCTACGGCACCGACCTGCACGCCGTCGCCGAGCTGCTCGACCTCGGCTCACCGGACCGGCTCGCCGGCGGCGCCGAACAGCTGGCCGCCCACGGGCCTCAGGCGGTGATGTGGGCGTGCACGTCCGGCAGCTTCGTCTACGGCCCCGAGGGGGCGCGGGACCAGGTCGCGGAGCTCGCCCGGAGGACGGGCGTCCCGACGTCGAGCACGAGCCTCGCCTTCGTCGCGGGACTCGAGGCGCTCGGGAGCGCCCGGGTCGCCGTCGCCGCCACCTACCCCAGGGTCGTGGCCGACCTCTTCGGCGAGTTCCTCGCGGCTGCCGGTGTCGAGGTGGTCTCCCTCACCGGGGCGGGGATCGACACGGCGGCGGAGGTCGGCACCCTCGGCCCCGACGAGGTGGCGGAGCTCGCCGTGCGCCACGACCACCCCCGGGCCGAGGTGCTCCTCGTCCCCGACACCGCCATGCGGACGCTCGACGTCCTGCCGAGGCTCGAGGCCCGGCTGGGCAAACCGGTCCTCACCGCGAACCAGGTGACAATCTGGTACGGGCTGCGGCTCGCGGGTGCGCGGCCGCACGCCCCGACCCTCGGAACCCTCTTCGCGCGAAAGTAGGACGATGCCCACCAGTGACCTCAGCCCGGCGCCGCGTCGCTCGACCGTCGAGTACATCGCCGACGAGCTGCGGAGCGCCGTGATGTCCGGACGGCTGGCCCCCGGCACCCAGCTCGGCGAGGCGGACCTGGCCGAGCGCTTCGAGGTCTCGCGCGGGCCGGTGCGCGAGGCGCTCCAGCGGCTCGTCTCGGAGGGGATCCTCCAGGCGATCGTCAACCGCGGCGTGTTCGTCAGCGAGCTGTCCGTCGAGGACGTCATCGACGTCTACCGCACGCGGGCGGTGATCGAGCGTGGGGCGCTGGAGATCGTCATGGCCGAGCGGCGCGAGGAGACCTACCGGGCGCTCGGGCCCAGCGTGCGGCGGATGCGCGCCGCGGCGGAGCGCGGTGACGGCCCGGGGGTGTCCGACGCCGACCAGGAGTTCCACGAGGTCATCGTCGAGGGCTCGGGCAGCCCGCGTCTCATCCGGGCGATGCGCACCCTCCTCGTCGAGACGCGGATGTGCTTGGGAGAGCTGGAGACGACCTACCCGGCCCTCGGCGCGCAGGTGCGCGAGCACGAGGAGCTGCGGGAGGCGATCCGCAGCGAGTCGGAGACCAAGGCCAAGGCGCTGCTGCTCGCCCACCTGGACGACGCCGTCGAACGGCTCGTCGCGAAGCGGGCCGAGCCGGTGGCCTGACCTGCCCGCCCGGCGTCAGGGGATGACGATCTCGGCGCCGGCGAGTGCCCGGAGGTTGCGCTCGGCGAGCAGCCGGGCGGTGCGCCGGGGCGGCACCCGCGTGGTGCGCCACTCGACGAGGAGGGCAGCGACCTTGGTCTCCATCTCAGTACGCAGCCGCCGGAAGGAGTCCTCGGGCTCGGTACCCACGTGCCCCTGGAGGAGCCACCAGGCCCAGGCGGCGGCGCCGGCGTTCGCGACGAAGTCGGGGACGACCGGTACCCCGCGGGCGGTGAGGACCGCCTCGGCCTCCGGTGTCGTCGCCGAGTTCGCGGCCTCGACGACGACGAGGGCCGTGACGTCACCGACGGTGTCGGCGTCGACCGCGTAGGAGACCGCCGCCGGGACGAGGATGTCGGCCTCGGTGGACAGCACCGCCTCGCGGGGGCGGCGCTCGACGTCGTCGGGGACGCGGGTGCGGTCGATCTCGCCGTAGCGGTCGCGCAGGGCGAGGAGCGCCGGCACGTCGAGGCCGCCCGACCGGTAGAGAGTGCCCGCGACGTCGGCCAGTGCAACCACGCGGACCCCGGCCTCGTGCAGGTACCACGCCGTGGCGCCGCCCATCGTGCCGACGCCCTGGACCGCGACGGAGGTCGCCGCGGGCTCCCAGCCGAGCGCATGCGCCGCCGCGAGGCACGCCCGGGCCACCCCGTACCCGCCGATGACGTCCCCGAGCAGCTGCCCGCCCGGGACCCGGGTGGCGAGCCCCGCGTGGACGCGGCGCAGCGTCGCGGTGGGGTTCGGCGACCGCCGGATGGCGGCGTGGAAGGACTGCTCGAGGCCGAGCCGGGCGAAGACCTCGTCGAGAGCGGACTGGGAGACGCCGAGGTCCTCCGCCGTCACCCAGTGGTGGTCGAGCCACGGTCGCATCGCACCGAAGAAGCGCTCGAGCACCTCCGTCGCACGCGGGTCGCGCGGATCGAAGTCGACACCGCCCTTCGCGCCGCCGACCGGCAGCCCGAACGCGGCGGTCTTCGTGGCCATCCCGCGGGCGAGGTCGGCCACCTCGCTGAGTGTGCACCCGGCTCGCATCCGGGTCCCTCCGGTGGCCAGACCGCCGACGAGCGTGTCGATGACGAGGAAGCCGCGTGCCCCGGTGACCGGGTCGGTCCACACGAGCTGGTGCTCCGGCTCGCTCGCGGTGGCCGCCATCTCGTGCGCGGTTGCCGCCGCGGTCGGGTCGGGCCGGACCGGGGACGCGTGCTCGTCGCGTCGAGAGCTGGACATCGCCGTCATGCGCCTCACCCCCGCTGAAGTACCGCTGTCCCCAGCGTGCGCCCGGGTTCCTGGGGCGTCCAGCGACGGTTCCTGCAGGGTGCTGTGCAGACTTGCTGCACAGTCGACGGCCGGTGCCTACGCTGCACCCATGGAGCTGTCGCTGCGTCGCCTGCGCATGTTGCGCGAGCTGCAGCGCCGCGGGACCGTGACCGCTGTCGCCGCCGCCCTCCACTACAGCCCGTCCGGGGTCTCCCAGCAGCTCGCCCAGCTCGAGCGCGAGGTCGGGGTGCCGCTCGTGGAACGACACGGCCGGCGGGTCCAGCTCACCGAGCTCGGCCTCCTCCTCGCCGAGCACGCCACCGAGATCCTGGCGGCCGTCGAGCGGGCGACCACGGCCCTTGAACGTGCCCAGCAGGGCATCACGGCGCGGCTCAGCGTAGGGGTCTGGGCCTCGGTCGCGTCCGGGCTGCTCCCAGCCGCGCTCGCCGTCCTGGCCCGGGACCACCCGGGCATCGAGGTCCGCACGACCGAGCTAGCCCCTGAGGAGACCGCGGAGGCCGTCAAGGACGGGTCGCTCGACCTCTCCTTCGTCATCGACTACTCGACCTACCCCAGGGCGTGGGACCCGACACTCGGGCGTGTCGTCATCGCCGTCGAGCGGCTGCACGCCGCCGTGCCCGCCGGCGTCGTCCCGGGGGACACGGTGTCGCTCGGCGAGCTGTCCGAGCAGCCGTGGATCCTCGCCGGGCAGCGCTCCCACTTCGGCCGTGCCGTCCGCCTCGCCTGCCGGCACCGCGGGTTCGAGCCCCGGATCGGTCACGAGGTCGAGGAGCAGGCCACCGCCCTCGCCATGGTCGCCGGGGGGCAGGGCGTCACGCTGGTCTCCGACCTCGCCCTCGCACTCCTGCCCCCCGGGGTGGACATCGTGGCGCTGGAGGAGCCGGTGATGCGCACCGTGTCCCTCGCCCACCGGACGACAGGCACGCCGCGCCCGTCGGTCGTGCTGTTCATCGACGCGGTGCGGACGGCCGCGGCCGAGATGGGGCTCGCGGCGAGCACGCCGGTGCCGCTCCCGGACCCGTCATGAGGGCTCAGGTGGTGCGGCGGGCCTCGATCCGGGGCACGCCGCGAGCCCGCATGAGCTCCTCCCTGCTCACGGTCCCGCCGCTCGCGGTGAGCGCGGCCGCCGCGCTCCCGTGGTCGACGAGCTCGCGGAGGCTGCCCTGGACGAGCGTGCGCAGGTCGGGCCGTCCGATCCCGCCGAGCAGCCCGCCCTTCCACAGCGCGTCGATGACCCCCGCCATGAAGGCGGCGTCGGCATCGTCGTCGGCGGCGACCGCGGTGGTGGACGTCGCGGTGACACCCACGGCGTTCACCGCCCACGCCCCGGCTGCACCGCCCGAGACGACGACGATGCTCGGCCCGGCCCTGAGCCAGCGTCCGACGGCGTCCCGGTGCTCCTCCCCCGGGTAGAGGGCGTCGAGGTCGCGCGTGGCGACCCGGACGACGTCGGCCCGGGCGACGAGCTCCTCCACCACCTCGCGGGCATCACCCGTGGTGCCGGCGCCGGCCGCGGCGTCGTAGGTGATGGTCGTCCCAGGCCCGAAGGCCGCCACGGTCCGCCTCACGGCGTCTGCCTGGCCTATCGCCTCCGCCGACCCGACATGCACGACGAGCGGGTGCACGGCCAGGCCCTCGGCGCCGGCGGGGGCGCCCACCGTCCCGGGCGGGACGACGGCCACCGGCCGGCCGAGCCGCTCGAGGACCGCCGCGACCCGGGCACCGGGCGAGTCCTTCTCGGCCGGGGCTTCGGCCACGACGAGCGCAGGGGCGTGGAGCACCCGACGGTCCGTGAGGGTCGGCGT
>DAHVRG010000001.1 GCA_027322565.1 Georgenia sp. | reverse complement strand
CCGCTCGACGTCGGCGGCGTGGGCGAGGAGGTCGGCGGCCTGCTCACCGTGCTCCTTGGCGCTCTGGATCCGCCGGGACGCCAGCGAGGGCGCCGAGGCAACGAGCCGCCGTGTGTACGGGTGGCGCGGGTTGGTGAGGATCTCCCGCGCCGGACCCGACTCGACGACCAGCCCGCGCCGCATGACGACGAGGTGCTCGGCCCGCTCCGCGGCGAGCCCGAGGTCGTGGGTGATGAGCAGCACGGCGACGTTCCGCTCCCGCGTCAACCCGTCGAGGTGGTCGAGGATGCGGCGCTGGACGGTGACGTCCAGCGCCGAGGTCGGCTCGTCGGCGATGAGCAGCTGCGGGTTGCCGGCCAGCCCGATGCCGATGAGCACCCGCTGGCGCATGCCCCCGGAGAACTCGTGCGGGAACTGGCGCGACCGCTCGTCGGCGTTGTCCAGGCCGGCCTCGGCGAGCACCTCCGCGGCACGCTCCCGCGCGGCCCGGCCCTTGGCGATGCCGTTGGCGGCCAGTGCCTCACGCACCTGGAAACCGATGGACCACACCGGGTTGAGGTTGGTCATCGGGTCCTGCGGGACGAGGCCGATCTCCTTGCCGCGGATGCGCTCCATCTCGCGGCGGCCGGCGCGGGTGATGTCCCGCCCCGCGAAGTGCACCGTCCCGCCGGTCACCCGGCCGGTCCCCGGCAGGAGGTCGATGACGGCGTTGGCGAGGGTGGACTTGCCCGAGCCTGACTCCCCGACGATCGCCACCCACTGCCCGGGGTACACGGTGAGGTCCGCACCGCGGACGGCCGGCACGGTGCCGGTGCTCGACCGGAAGGTCACCTCGAGGTCCTGGACCTCGAGCAGGGGCTCGTGCCCACCGGGGGGCGGTGTCGGCCTCATCGCCGCTTCACGCTCCTCACCCGCGGGTCGAGGGCGTCGCGCACGGCGTCGCCCATCATGATGAAGCCCAGGACGGTGAGTGCCAGCGCACCGGCCGGGTAGAAGAGCACCGCGGGCCGCGTGCGCAGCGAGGCCTGTGCCTGGGAGATGTCCCCGCCCCAGGAGACGACCGACGGCGGCAGCCCGACACCGAGGAAGCTCAACGTGGCCTCGGCGACGATGAACGTGCCCAGCGCGACGGTGGCGTAGACGATGATCGGCGCGGCGGCGTTGGGCAGGATGTGGTGCCCGAGCACGCTGAGCCGCCCCGCCCCGAGCGCCCGCGCCGCGGTGACGTAGTCGTTGTTCTTCACGCTCATCACCGCGCCTCGGGCGATCCGCGCGATCGGTGGCCAGCCGAAGGCGGCGAGCACGAACGCCACCGTCCACGTCGACCGGCTGCCGGTGACCTGCATGATGACGATCGCGGCGAGGACCAGCGGGACGGCGAAGAAGATGTCGGTGGTCCGGGAGAGCAGGGTGTCGAGCCGGCCCCCGAAGAAGCCCGCGAACGCCCCGATGAGCGTGCCCAGGAGGAGGACGATCGCGGTGGACACCACCCCGACGGTGACCGACGCGCGCGCCCCGTAGACGACGCGGGAGTACAGGTCGCACCCCTGCCGGTCGAAGCCGAAGAGGTGCTCCCGGCTCGGCGGCTGCAGCGAGCTGCCCAGCTCGCAGAAGCGCGGGTCCTGCGAGGTGAAGAGGGACGGGAAGACGGCGACGGTGCACACGAGGACGATGATCGCGGCGGACACCCAGAACAGTGGACGACGGCGCAGCTTGGCCCACGCCTCGCCCCACATGCTCGACGGCGCCCCGCTGTCCGCGACGGCGTCCACGGCTCCGAGGCCGGACTCGTCCAGCTCGGCGAAGAAGTGCTCCTGGCCGCGCCGCTGCGCGCGCGGTGCCGGCCCGCTCACGTACGGGTGGAGGTCAGACATAGCGGATCCGTGGGTCGAGTGCGGCGTAGAGCAGGTCCACCACGAGGTTGGCGACGATGTAGACGACGACGAGCACCGTCGTCAACGCCACGACGGTGGCGTTCTCCCCGCCCTGGATCGCCCGGAACAGGGTGCCGCCGACCCCGTTGATGTTGAAGATGCCCTCGGTGACGATCGCGCCGGCCATGAGCGCCCCGAGGTCCGCGCCGAGGAAGGTCACCACCGGGATGAGCGAGTTGCGCAGCACGTGGACGGTGATGACCCGGCCGCGCTGCAGCCCCTTGGCACGGGCGGTGCGCACGTAGTCGGCGGTGAGGTTCTCCGCCACCGAGGTACGGGTGAGGCGCAGGACGTAGGCGAAGGAGACGGCCCCGAGCACCACCGCAGGCATGAGCAGTGAGACGAGGTCGGGGTCGCTGCCCGCCGTCGTCGGCAGCCACCCGAGCCGGACCCCGACGACAAACTGGAGCACGAAGCCGATGACGAACGTCGGCACGGCGATGACGAGCAGGCTGAGCACGAGCACGGAGGAGTCGAGCAGCCCGCCCCGGCGCAGCCCGGCGAGCAGCCCGAAGGTCACCCCGAGCACCGCCTCGAAGACCAGCGCCATGACGGCGAGCCGGAACGTCACCGGCAGGGCGTCGGCGATGACGTCGGCAACGTCCCGGCCGGTGAAGGTGACCCCGAGGTCGAGGGTGAGGATGCCGCGCAGGAAGAGCAGGTACTGCACGACGAACGGCTCGTCGAGGTTGTACTGCTCGCGGATCTGCGCCTGCACCGCCTCCGGGAGGCCCCGCTCGCCACCGAGGGCGGCGACGGGGTCTCCCGGGAGGGCGAAGACCATCGCGTAGATGAGCAGCGTCGCCCCCAGGAACACGGGCACCAGCTGCAGCAGCCTGCGCGCGGTGTACCTCAGCATCGGTCAGGTCCTTCGGCGGGGCGGGTCACTCCTTGGTGACGCCGGCCATCTGCACCTGCCGGTTCCACGCGAACACGACGTTGTCCACGGCCTCGGAGTGGCCGCCCGTCGCGTTCTCCACCCACAGCGGGATGGCCGGCAGGTCCTCGAAGAGCACCGCCTGCGCCTGGGTGATGAGCTGGTTCGCCTCGTCGACGGACTCGGCGGCGTTGACCTGCCGCATGAGGTCGTCGAACTCCGGGTTGGAGTAGAACGAGTCGTTCGAGCCGGCACCGGTGAAGAAGATCGGGGCCAGGAAGTTGCTCAGCGACGGGTAGTCCGCCTGCCAGCCGCCGCGGAAGAGACCACTGATCTCCTGGTTGTCGCGCGCGTCGAGGAACTCGGAGAACTGCGGGTAGGCCTCGTACTGGGCGTCCACTCCGAGGGCATTGCGCAGCGAGTTCGTCACCGCGTCGATCCACGCCTGGTGGTCACCGTCGGCGTTGGAGCTGATCGTCAACGTCCCTTCCCAGGGCTCGATCTCCTCGGCCTGCGTCCACAGCTCGGCCGCCTGCTCAGGGTCGTACTGGAGCACCTCGTTGCCCGGCACGTCCTCGGTCCAGCCCTCGATGGACGGAACCGTGAAGTCCTGCGACGGGGTCACCGTGCCGCCGAAGATGGTCTCGGCGATCTGGTCCCGGTCGATCGCCATGGAGATCGCCTGGCGGCGCAGCAGCCCGGCCTCACCCTCGAACTGCGGCAGGTAGGACGGGACCTGGAGGTTCTGGTTCAGGGCCGCCGGCTGGTTGACGGCACGGTCGCCCAGCTCCTCCTCGAAGGTGGTGAACGCCGAGGACGGGATCTCGTCCATGACATCGAGGTTGCCGCTGAGCAGGTCGTTGTACGCGGCGTCGTAGTTGTCGTAGAAGACGACGGTGACGCCGCCGTTCTGCGCCGGCCGTCCTCCGGTGTAGCTCTCGTTCGGCACGAGCTCGGCACGCACGTTGTGCTGCCAGGCGCCCTCGCTCGCCATCGTGTAGGGGCCGTTGCCCACCGGGTTCTCACCGAAGGCCTCCATGTCCTCGAACGCGGACTCGGGCAGCGGGTAGAACGCGGAGTAGCCGAGCCGCAGCGGGAAGTCGGACTCCGGCTGCGAGAGCGCGATGGTGAAGGTGTGGTCGTCGACGACCTCGAGCCCGGTGAGCTCGGAGTCCTCCTCGTAGGAGAAACCCTCGATGCTCTCGAAGAAGTAGCTGCTGTTCTGGGCGTTGCTCAGCAGCGCCCCGTAGTTCCACGCGTCGACGAAGCTGCTCGAGGTGACGGGGGTGCCGTCGGAGAAGGTCCACCCCTCCTCCAGCGTGACCGTGTAATTCTGGTTGTCCTCGGTCTCGATCGACTCGGCGACCTCGTTGACGACGCTGCCATCGGCCTCGTAGCGCACCAGCCCGGCGAAGAGCAGGTCGACGATCTTGCCGCCGCCGACCTCGTTCGTCGAGGTGGGGATCAGCGGGTTCTGCGGCTCCGTGCCGTTGATGGTGACGACGCCGCCACTCGCCTCACCGTCGCCGCCCCCGGAGCCGCCGCCGTCGTCACCACCTCCGCCGCCGCAGGCGGCGAGCGCGAGTGATCCGGCGAGAGCGACCGCGGCGATGCGGCGTGCCTGCTTCATGTGCATGGACCTTCCCCCTGGGGTCGTGCAGCTCGGCCCGTGAGACGTGGTTGCCGTCACAGGCATTCCGAGCACAATAAGCGGGTCCGGCATCGGTTGGGAAGCACCGGGAAGGTCTCGAACGGGTCACCGCACCGGCACGGCGCGTTCTCAGGCGGGCTGTGCGGCGAGCAGCTGCTCGCGCACGACGCGGCGGAGCACCTTGCCGAGCTGGGAGCGCGGGAGGTCGTCGAGGACCGTGACGGCGCGCGGCACGGCGTAGGCCGACAGGCGCTCCTGCGCCCAGCGGCGCACGGCGGCGAGGTCGACGTGGGCACCCGGCTCGAGGACCAGCGCGGCGACCACGCGCTCACCGCGGGCGCCGTCGGGCACCCCGACGACGGCGACGTCCCGCACCCCGGGCATGGGCCGCACGGCGTCCTCCACCTGGGAGGGGTAGACGTTGAACCCGCCGGTGATGATGAGCTCCTTGCGACGGTCGGCGAGGGTGACGAAGCCGTCGCGGCCGCGGTGGACGAGGTCACCGGTGCGCAGCCACCCGCCGTCGACCATGACGTCGGCTGTCGCGGCCGGGTCCGCCCAGTAGCCCGCGAAGACCTGCGGGCCGCGGACGAGCAGCTCCCCGACCGCGCCGTCGGGGACGTCCACAGCGGGCTCCTCCGGGTCGACCACGCGCACCTCGGTGCCGGGGAACGGCAGCCCGAGGGCACCGGGCCGGCGGCCCGGTCCCAGCGGGTTGCCCAGGGCCACCGGTGAGGTCTCGGTCATGCCGTAGCCCTCGATGATGAGCCCGCCGGTGACGCGCTCCCAGTGCGCCGCGACCGCGCCGTCGAGTGCCATGGCGCCGGAGATGGCGAAGCGGACCGAGCTCAGGTCCGCCCCGCGCTCCTCGGCGGCGTCGGCGAGGCGGGCGAACATCGGCGGCACGCCGCCGAAGAAGGTCACCGGCCGGCGCCGCATGGCAGCCAGGACCATGTCGGTGTCGAACCGCGGGAACACGACCTGCGTGGCGCCGAGGTGGACGGCGGTGGTGAGGGAGAGGGTGAGCCCGAAGGCGTGGAAGAAGGGCAGGACCGCGGAGAACACCTCGGCCCCGTGCCGCAGGCCGGAGACCCACGCCGCGCTCTGGGCGACGTTGGCGACGAGGTTGCGGTGGGTGAGGACCACGGCCTTGGGCGTCCCGGTGGTGCCGCCGGTGTGGAGGAGCACCGCGGTGTCGCCCTGCTCGGGGCCGGGGTGGGTCCCCGGCAGCGGCGGGATCCTCCGCAGCTCGCGCTCCCAGCTGAGCACGCCGGCCGGCACCGGTGCACGCATCGCCGCGCGCTGGGACCGGGCCGCGGGCAGCGGCAGCCGCAGGAGGAGGCGCGAGCGGCGCGGCAGGGCTGCGGTGAGGTCGACGGAGAGCACGGTCCGGCCGCCGAGGTCACCGTCCGGGACCACCTTGTCGAGGGACCGCTCCCAGCAGACGACGACGCGTGCGCCGTGGACGTCGAGCTGAGCGCGCAGCTCGGCGGGTGCGGCGAGCGGGTTGTGCTCCGCGACGACCGCCCCGAGCCGGAGCGCGCCGTAGAAGGCGACGACGTGCTGGGGACAGTTGGGCAGGCCGAGCGCGACCCGGTCACCCGCCCGGACGCCGGCGGCGGCGAGCAGGGCCGCGGCGCGGTCGACCTGGGCGGCGAGCTCGCGGTACGTCGTCGTGGCGCCGAGGAAGTCGAGGGCGACGTTGTCCGGGACGGTGGCGACGGCGCCGATGAGGAGGTCGGGAACGGTCAGCTCGGGGACCGTGAAGGAACGGGTTTCGGGCATGGGCCCCACTTCGGTCTCCGGCGCCACGTGCTGGCGCCGGAGACCCAGCGTAACCTACGGTGCCGTAGGTTGCGCTCGGTGGTCGCCGGGAAGGCCCGGGTGCCGGCTACTTCACCTCGACCGGGAGGGAGCGGCGGGCTCCGCGGCGCGGGCGGTCGAACTCACCGCCGGCGGCCTTGAGGTCGGCGCGCAGGTTCTTCGGCAGCGAGAACGTGATGTCCTCCGTCGCCGTGCGCACCTCCTCGACCTCGCCGTAGCCGAGCCGGCCGAGCCGGGTGATGACGTCGCGGACGAGGATCTCCGGGACCGACGCGCCGGAGGTCAGCCCCACGGTCGTGGCGCCCTCGAGCCAGGCCTCGTCGATCTCGTCGGCCGTGTCCACCCGGTAGGCGGCCCCGGCACCCGCCTGGAGCGCCACCTCGACGAGCCGCACCGAGTTGGAGGAGTTCGCCGACCCGACGACGATGACGACGTCGGACTCCGGGGCGAGCTTCTTCACCGCGACCTGGCGGTTGGAGGTGGCGTAGCAGATGTCGTCGCTGGGCGGGTCCTGCAGCTTGGGGAAGCGCTCGCGCAGCCGGCGCACGGTCTCCATGACCTCGTCGACCGACAGCGTGGTCTGCGAGAGCCACACGACGTTCTCCGGGTCGCGGACGACGACGTCGTCCACCTCGTCGGGCGAGTTGACCACTTGGATGTGGTCGGGCGCCTCGCCCTGGGTGCCCTCGACCTCCTCGTGGCCGTCGTGGCCGATGAGGAGGATGTCCATGTCGTCGCGGGCGAAGCGCACAGCCTCCTTGTGCACCTTGGTCACCAGGGGGCAGGTGGCGTCGATGGTGTCGAGGTTCCGCGCGGCGGCCTCGGCGTGGACCGCCGGGGACACACCGTGCGCGGAGAAGACGACCCGCGCACCCTCGGGCACCTCGTCGGTCTCCTCGACGAAGATCGCCCCGCGCCTGCTCAGCGTCTCGACGACGAACTTGTTGTGGACGATCTCCTTGCGCACGTAGATCGGCGCGCCGTAGTGCTCCAGCGCCTTCTCCACGGCGTCGACGGCGCGGTCGACGCCCGCGCAGTAGCCGCGTGGGGCCGCGAGGAGGATCCGCCGGCCCGGCATCGCCTTGGCGCCCGGCGTCCGTTCGGGGACGGCGTCGGGGAAGGCGGATGCTCCGGCGAGGGACCGGACCTCGGGGCGGTCCGGCGAAGCCTGGGCAGCAGAAGGCACGGTAGTCACACCGCCAGGGTACGATGCGGCGCCCGGAACGTCGCCTTCCCGGTGGCATGCTGTGAGGGATGCGACCCGACGTCCCCCTTCCCGAGCGCGCCAACCAGACGACGCCGGACCGTCCCTGGCCGGTGCGCCTGCTGTCGACGAAGATCGCCGAGTACGTCGCCCGGATGTCCCCGCTGTGGGTCGAGGGCCAGATCGTCCAGCTCAACCGGCGCCCCGGCGCCGGCATGGCCTTCCTCACGCTCCGCGACGCGGACGTCGACATGTCCCTCGCCGTGAAGATCCTCGCCCGCGACCTGCCGGACGTCGCCGAGGGGGCGCGGGTGGTGGTCCACGCCAAGCCGGACTTCTACCTGAAGAACGGCTCCCTCTCGCTCCACGCCCGCGAGATCCGGGCCGTCGGGCTCGGTGAGCTGCTCGCGCGGATCGAGCACCTCAAGCAGGTGCTCGCGGCCGAGGGGCTGTTCGCCCCCGAGCGTAAGATCCCGCTGCCCTTCCTGCCGCGGGTGGTCGGGCTGGTCTGCGGCCGGGAGTCCAAGGCGGAGCACGACGTCGTCGTCAACGCCCGCGCCCGCTGGCCCGGGGTGCGCTTCGAGATCCGTGAGGTCGCCGTCCAGGGGGTGGGCACGGTCGCGCAGGTGAGCCGTGCGATCGCCGAGCTCGACGCCCTGCCCGAGGTCGACGTCATCGTCGTGGCCCGCGGCGGTGGGTCGGTGGAGGACCTCCTGCCCTTCTCCAACGAGCAGCTCGTGCGGGCCGCGGCCGCCAGCCGCACACCGATCGTCTCCGCCATCGGGCACGAGACCGACACCCCGCTGCTCGACCTCGTCGCCGACTACCGCGCGTCGACCCCCACGGCCGCGGCCAAGCGGGTCGTCCCGGACGTCGCCGAGGAGCGCCGCACACTGCTCACCGCCCGGCAGCGGCTGCGCGCGAGCATCACCGGCCGCCTGCGCGCCGAGCGCGCCCTGCTCGACTCGCTGCGCTCCCGCCCGGTGCTCGCCGACCCGACGACGATGGTCACCACCCGCGAGCGGGACGTCGCGGCGCTCCTCGACGCGCTCCGGCAGGCGACGACGGCGCGGGTCGAGCGCGACGTCGTCGCCGTGGACTCCCTGCGCCGCCACCTGCGTGCGCTCTCCCCGCTGGCGACGCTGGAGCGCGGCTACGCCGTGCTCCGGACGGCGGACGGGCACGTCGTGCGGGACGCCGAGGAGGTCTCCGAGGGCCAGGTGCTCGACGCCCGCGTCGCCCGCGGGCGGCTCGCTGTGGAGGTGCGGTCCGTGCACCCGGTGGCCCCTGCCGGCTCTGCCACACTGGAGCCATGAGCACCCCCGACGTCGAGTCCCTCTCCTACGAGCAGGCCCGGGACGAGCTGCAGGACGTCGTGCGGCGGCTGGAGACCGGCGCCGCGTCCCTCGAGGAGTCGATGCAGCTGTGGGAGCGGGGCGAGGCGCTGGCCACCCGTTGCCAGCAGTGGCTCGACGGCGCCCGGGAGAAGCTCGAGCAGGTCCAGCAGGCGACCGCGCCCACCCCGGAGGAGGAGTGAGCGAGGCCCGGCCCCCGCTGCTCGTCGTCGGGGAGAGCCTCATCGACATCGTCGAGCGGCCGGGCCACGCGCCCGCCGAGCACGTCGGCGGCAGCCCGGCGAACGTCGCGGTCGGGCTCGCCCGGCTGGGGCAGCCGGTGCACCTGACCACCTGGTTCGGCCGCGACCCTCGCGGCCGACGTATCCGGGACCGGCTGGAGGCGGACGGCGTCGTCGTCACCGCCGGCTCGGACGGCGCCGAGCGCACCTCCACGGCCCGCGCGCGTCTCGACGCCACGGGCGCTGCCGACTACGACTTCGACCTGTCCTACGACGTCCCCGACGTCCCCCTCCCGGTGCGGCCGGTGCACGTCCACGTCGGCTCCATCAGCGCGACGATCGAGCCCGGCGCCGGCAAGGTGGCCCGGCTCGTCGCCGACCTCGCCGGCGGGGCGACCGTGAGCTACGACCCGAACGCCCGGCCGGCGATCATGCCCGGCCCGGCCGCGAGCCGGCGGACCGTCGAGGGGCTCGTCGCGCGGGCGGACGTCGTCAAGGTCTCCGACGAGGACGTCGCGTGGCTGGCACCGGGCGAGGACCTCACGGGCGTCCTGCGCGCCTGGGTCGGGCTGCGGCCGGCGCTCGTCGTCCTCACCCGCGGTGGTGACGGGGCGCTCGCGCTGACCGCGGCCGGGGACGAGGTGGCGGTCACGGCGCCCCGGGTGGACGTCGTCGACACGGTCGGGGCGGGCGACTCCTTCATGGCCGGCCTGCTCGACGGGCTGGCCCGTGCCGGCCTTCTGGGCGCCGACCGCCGCGCGCAGTTGCGCGCCGTCGACGCCGGGACCGTGCGCGACGTGCTCGACCACGCTGCGCGCGTCGCCGCCGTCACCGTCTCCCGGGCGGGCGCGAACCCGCCGACGGCAGCCGAGCTGGCGGCCCTGCCGCACTGAGCCGGCGGTCCGCCACGCCCCTCCCCCACCGTGTGCCCGTTGGTGGAACCGTGTGCCCGATGCACCGGGCACACGGTTCACGGGGACCCGCACGGTCGGCGGTTCTTGGTGGGGCGGGTGCGCCGGGCGGCCCCCGCCCTCAGATCACGGGGGCGCCGTCCTCCAGCACCTCCGTCACGAGGGCGGCGATGGCGGAGCGCTCGGAGCGGGTGAGCGTGACGTGCGCGAACAGCGGGTTGCCCTTGAGCATCTCGACCACGGCCGCGACGCCGTCATGCCGGCCCACGCGCAGGTTGTCGCGCTGGGCGATGTCGTGGGTGAGCACCACCTTGGAGTGCTGCCCGATGCGGGAGAGCACGGTGAGGAGGACGTTGCGCTCGAGGGACTGGGCCTCGTCGACGATGACGAAGGCGTCGTGCAGCGAGCGGCCCCGGATGTGGGTGAGCGGCAGCACCTCGAGCATGCCGCGGGAGAGCACCTCGTCGAGCACGTGCCGGTCGACGACCGCGGAGAGGGTGTCGAACACCGCCTCCGCCCACGGGTTCATCTTCTCGGTCTCGGTGCCGGGCAGGTAGCCCAGCTCCTGGCCCCCGACGGCGTAGAGCGGGCGGAAGACGATGATCTTGCGGTGCTCCCGCCGCTCGAGCACCGCCTCGAGCCCGGCGCACAGCGCGAGCGCGGACTTGCCGGTCCCCGCGCGGCCGACGAGGGAGACGATGCCGATGCCCGGGTCGGTGAGCAGGTCGATCGCCACGCGCTGCTCGGCGCTGCGTCCGTGCACCCCGAAGATCTCCCGGTCCCCGCGGACGAGGGCGAGCGTGCCGTCGGGCCGGACCCGGCCGAGCGCCGAGCCGCGGCCGGAGTGGAGGACGACGCCGGTGTGGCACAGCTCGTCGGCGAGGTGGTCGGCGAGCGCGAGCGAGCCGGTCTCGACCCGCTCGTGCGCGAAGAGCGCGGCCATCTCCTCGTCGGTGAGGTTCGCCGTCGTCATCCCGGTCCAGCCGGACGCGACGACCTGCTGGGCCCGGTACTCCTCGGCGGTGAGCCCGACGGCGGAGGCCTTGACCCGCATCGGCAGGTCCTTGGAGACGACCGCCACCTCCCGGCCCTCGGCGGCGAGGTTGGCCGCGACGGAGAGGATGCGTGTGTCGTTGTCGCCCAGCCGCATCCCCGAGGGCAGCACCTCGGGGTCGGAGTGGTTGAGCTCCACGCGCAATGTGCCGCCGTCGGTGCCGACGGGGACAGGTGCGTCCAGGCGGCCGTGGTGGACCCGCAGGTCGTCGAGCAGGCGCAGCGCGGTGCGGGCGAAGTAGCCGAGCTCGGGGTGGTGGCGCTTGGCCTCGAGCTCGGTGATGACGACAATCGGGAGCACGACGTCGTGCTCGGCGAACCGTCCGACGGCGTACGGGTCGGAGAGCAGCACCGAGGTGTCGAGGACGTAGGTGAGACGCTGCGACACGGACTCCGCGCTGCCGGGAAGCCGGGCCTGCGCGAGGTCGGCGAGCGGGTCCGGCCGGTGGGTCACGGTGGTCATGGGGGGCTCCCTCCGGCGCACCGGCGAGGGGCACGGGTGCCGGGCGTGGTGAGTCGGGCGGGGGACCTGCCGGCGGTGGGGCCGGCGGCCCCTGCCACATCCAGCGATGCAACCATCGGCGGGCCTCCCGGAGGGCGGCGGGTGTGCCGCCCGTCACATCGCACGCTACGGCCGGCGGGGCTGCACCGGCGCGCGACACACCCGGGCACGGGGCACTTCGCGTCCCGGGTTCACCGGGACGTCACCCGGCGGACACCCTCAGCGGCCCATGCGGCGCTCACGCTGGGCGTAGTCGCGCAGGGCGCGGAGGAAGTCGATGTGCCGGAAGTCCGGCCAGTACGCCTCGCAGAAGTAGTACTCGGAGTGGACGCTCTGCCACAGCAGGAAGCCGCCGAGGCGCTGCTCGCCGGAGGTGCGGATGACGAGGTCGGGGTCGGGCTGCCCCTTGGTGTAGAGGTGGTCGGCGATGTCCTCGACGCTCACCGCGTCGGCCGCCTCTGCCAGGCTCATCCCGCGCTCCGCGTAGGAGGTGAGCAGGGAGCGCACCGCGGCGGTGATCTCGTAGCGTCCGCCGTACCCGACGGCGACGTTGACCCCCATGCCGGTGACGCGGGCGGTGCGCTGCTCTGCGCGGGCGAGCCGCTGCGCCACCGGACCGGGCAGCAGCTCCAGCGCCCCGACTACACGCAGCCGCCACCGTCCGGAGTCGGCGAGCGCGTCGACCGCCCCGGCGATGATCTCGAGCAGCTCGGCCACCTCCTCCGGGTCCCGCTGGAGGTTGTCGGTGGAGAGCATCCACAGCGTGACGATCTCCACGCCCGCGTCCTCCGACCAGCGGAGCAGGTCGGCGATCTTGTCTGCGCCGCGGCGGTGGCCGTGCGAGGCCGGGTTCCCCAGGGCCCTGGCCCAGCGCCGGTTGCCGTCGAGGATGACGCCCACGTGCCGCGGGGTGGCGGCCCGGTCGAGGTTGCGGGCGAGACGTCGCTCGTAGAGCCCGTAGAGCAGGCGAGGGGGCCGCATGGTCGTGGCGCGCTCCTGTCCGACGGCGGTGGGGGTCGGGGGTCAGGCTACTCCCGGACCCGGCACCGGCCGGGCCTACCGGCTTCCCACGACCGCAGGTTACGGTACCGTAGGTTCGTCCGTCGCCCGGCCCGGAAGGAGGGCTCGTTGAGCCCCGACGCCGCCCCCGACCCGCTGCGCAGCGCAGCGGACGCCCTGAGCGAGGGCGCCGACTCCCTCGCCGCGGCCGTCAAGCCACGGCTGCGCGGCTGGATCCACGCGGGCACGGCGCCGCTCGCCCTCGTGGCCGGGATCGTCCTCGTCGTGCTCGCCCCGCCTGGGAGGGCGACCGTCTCGACGGCGGTGTTCGCCGCGTCCGCGGTCCTCCTCTTCGGGTGCAGCGCGGTCTACCACCGCGGGACCTGGTCGGCACGGGTCGCCGCGGTGCTGCGCCGGCTGGACCACTCGAACATCTTCCTGCTCATCGCCGGGACCTACACCCCGCTGGCGGTGCTCCTCCTGCCCCCGGACACCGCGACGGTGCTGCTCACCGTCGTCTGGGCGGGGGCGCTGGTCGGGATCGCCATGCGGGTGTTCTGGATGGGCGCGCCGCGCTGGCTCTACGTCCCCATCTACCTCGCGCTGGGCTGGGTCGCGGTGTGGTTCCTGCCGGCGTTCTGGCGGGAGGGCAGCGCCGCGATCGTCTGGCTCGTCATCGCCGGCGGGCTGTCCTATACGGTCGGCGCGCTCGTCTACGGGACGAAGCGGCCCAACCCGAGCCCGCGGTGGTTCGGCTTCCACGAGATCTTCCACGTCGGCACGGTGGGCGGCTACGTGTGCCACTTCATCGCCGTCGCACTCGCGGCGGCCGCCGCGGCCTGACCCCCGCAGCCGGTCAGCGGCGCGGGGGCTCCCCCGGCGCAGGGTCCTCCCCCGGCTCGTCCGCCGGCGTGGTGGCGGACTGCTCGCGCCGCAAGGCCTCCTGGTCGACGCGTCGCACGTGCTTGACGAGCGAGCGGAACAGCAGCCAGCCGACCAGCGCGAGGACGAAGAAGGCGATGAACCCGGAGATGCCCGGGGTGACCGTGTAGATCGTGTGCTCGGTCGGGGTCGGGCTGGGGGACGGCGTCTGGTCCGCGACGGCGAGGAGGATCGGCCCGAGCAGGGAGGAGGTCACGCCACCAGCCTACGCAGCCCCGCGAAGAGGTCGTCCTCCGGCAGCTCGACCGGGATGCGGGACTCCGCCAGCTCGAACTGCTCCCACGGCCACACCTCACGCTCGATGTCGCGCGGCACCTCGAAGAAGAAGCCGTCGGGGTCGATCTGGGTGGCGTGGGCGCGCAGCGCCTCGTCCCGCCGCTCGAAGTACTCCTCGCAGCGCACCCGGGTGGTGACCTTGCGCTGCGGCCGGCGCGCGGCACGCTCGAGCCAGTCGTCGAAGGGCGAGACCAGCCCCCGCTCGCGCATCGCCTCGGAGATCGCGGTGATCCGGTCGGCGGAGAACCCGACGTCGTAGTAGAGCTTGGCGACCTCCCACGGCGGTCCGGCGTCGGGGAACCGGTCCGGGTCCGCCGCGGCGTGGTACGCGGCCACCGAGATCTCGTGGCAGCGGATGTGGTCCGGGTGCGGGTAGCCGCCGTTCTCGTTGTACGTCGTCATGACGTGCGGCCGGAAGCTGCGCACCTCCCGGACGAGAGCCTCGACCGCCTCCTCCAGCGGGACGAGGGCGAAGCAGCCCTCCGGCAACGGGGGCGGCGGGTCGCCCTCCGGCAGGCCGGAGTCGACGAAGCCGAGCCACACGTGCTCGATGCCCAGCGCCTCGGCGGCGGCGGCCATCTCCCGGCGGCGGTAGCCGGCCATGTCCTCGAGGATCGCCGTCTCGTGCTCCAGCTTGGGGTTGAGGATCGAGCCGCGCTCACCGCCCGTGCAGGTCACCACCCGCACGCGGTGCCCCTCGGCGACGTACCTCGCCATCGTGGCGGCACCCTTGCTCGACTCGTCGTCCGGATGCGCGTGCACCGCCATGAGGCGCAGCTGCTCGCTCACTGTCTCACTCCTCTGCTCGGGCCGCCCATGATTCTCGCCCGCGCCGCCCCCGCGGAGCAATGCGTTACCTCCGCGCGGAGGGGGGACAATGGACGGCGTGACCACCGACGACGCCGACGCGCGCGCGGCACTCGCCGACCGCTACGGCCTGACCACCGACGCCGCGACCCGACGGCGCCGCCGTGTGCTGCTGCTCGTCCTGGCCGCCGTCGCCGTCGCCGCGTTCGTCGTCCTCGCCGTGATCTCCACCGACGATGCCGTACACACCGACGACGTGGCCTTCTCGGTCGTGGACGACTCCGCTGTCGAGGTTACCTTCGTCGCGCACATGGACCCGGGCACGACGGCGGAGTGCACCGTGCTCGCGCTCAACGACCGGTTCAACCAGGTGGGCGTCGCCCGGGTCCCCGTCGGGCCGGCGGAGACGCGCAGCACGGTCGTCACCGCGCGGGTCGCGACGACCGAGCCGGCCACCGGTGCGCGGGTCGCCGGGTGCCGGGAGACCGCCGCGGACCTCGGCTGAGCCATGTCCCCACCGCGGTAGCACGACCGTTCGACGGGTTCTTGCTATCCTTCCTCCATCGCCCCGCGCGGCGAGCAGCGTTGCGTCCGTCGTCGCGGCGCGCGTTGGGAGAGCACGACCCAAGGAAGCCTCGGCCCGTTCGAGCGGCCGAGGCTCATGATTTTGTTGGAGGAGGAGACGTGGCCGAGACAGCGACCACCTGGCTGACCGCGGAGGCGTACAACCGCCTCAAGGCGGAGCTCGAGCACCTCACGGGACCCGGCCGCGCCGAGATCACCGAGCGTATCGAGGCCGCCCGGGCCGAGGGTGACCTCAAGGAGAACGGCGGCTACCACGCCGCCCGCGAGGAGCAGGGCAAGCTGGAGGGCCGCATCCTCCAGCTCACCGAGCTGCTGCGCAACGCACAGGTCGGTGAGGCTCCGGCGGACGACGGCGTCGTCGAGTCCGGGATGGTCGTCACCGCGACCATCGCCGGCGAGAAGGAGACCTTCCTGCTCGGCTCGCGGGAGGCGGCGCAGGACGTCGACATCGAGGTGTTCTCGGAGGGGTCCCCGCTCGGTGCGGCGATCGTCGGCAAGCGGGCCGGCGACAAGACCTCCTACCAGGCCCCGAACGGCAAGTCGATCGCCGTGGAGATCCACGAGGTCAAGCCCTTCACCGGCTGACCCACCGCACGGCGGGGTTCACGCGGCAGCGGCCGCGGGAGCCCCGCCGTCGTCGTCCCTAGGCGACCGACCGGAACACGACGCCGTAGCCCTCGGCACGGAGCGTCTCGACGACCTCGTGACAGTGGTCCACACCCTTCGTCTCGAGCTCGACCCGGATCTGCACCTCCGCGACACCGAGGTCGGCGCCCGTCCGGTCGTGGTTGATGCTCACGACGTTGCTGCCCGTCGCGGCGAGCACCCCGAGGAGCCGGGCGAGGGAGCCGGGCCGGTCGGAGACCCGGACCTCCATCTGGAGGTAGCGGCCCGCGGCCACGAGCCCGTGGCGCAGGATCCGGTACAGCACGAGCGTGTCGACGTTGCCGCCGGAGAGGATCGCGACCACCGGCCCAGGCAGGTCCGTGGGGCCGCTGAGCAGCGCGGCGACTCCGGCGGCACCGGAGGGCTCGACGACGAGCTTGGCCCGCTCGCTGAGCAGGAGCACGGCCCGGGCCAGCGCCTCCTCGCTCACGGTCCGGACCTCCGCGCCGTACTCGCGCGCGATCCCCAGGGTGAGCTCGCTCGGCGCCGGGACCGCGATGCCGTCGGCGATGGTGCTCATCCGGCCCAGGGCGACGGGGCGGCCCTCGGCGAGCGACGCCGGGAACGCCGCCGCCCCCTCGGCCTGGACGCCCACCACCCGGACGTCCGCGCCGCGGGCGTGCACCGCCGCGGTCACCCCCGCCAGCAGACCGCCGCCGCCGGTGGGGACGAGGAGGGTGCGCGCGTCGGGCACCTGGTCGAGGATCTCCAGCCCGATGGTCGCCTGCCCGAGCACGACGTCGCGGTGGTCGAAGGGCGGGATGAAGACGCGGCCGCTGCGGGCCGCCTCCCGCTGGGCGGCCGCGAGGGCCCCGCTGAGGTCGGCGCCCTCCTGCCGCACCTCCGCGCCGTAGCCGCGGGTGGCCGCGAGCTTGGGCAGGGCTGCGTTCTCGGGCATGTAGACGACGGCGGAGATACCGAGCTCCCGTGCGGCGAGCGCCACCCCCTGGGCATGGTTCCCGGCACTGGCGGCGACGACGCCGCGAGCCTTCTCGGCGGCGGTGAGCCGCGAGAGCCGGACCGCGGCGCCACGCAGCTTGAAGGACCCGGTGCGCTGGAGGTTCTCGCACTTGAGGAGCACCCGGACCCCGGCGACGGCACTGAGTGACGCGCTCTCCTCCACCGGTGTCAGGGTGGTGACGCCGTCGAGCAGGGCGGCGGCCTCCTCGATGGCGGCGAGGTCGATGCCCGCCGTCATGTGGCGCCGCCCGGCCCGGGTCGGCCGGTGTCGGCGTCGCCGGTGGCGTGGTCGGTGTGACCGACGGACGCGTGGTCCGCGGCCTCGTCCTCATCCGGGTCCCCGGTCGACGACGCGAAGGAGTCCTCGATGGAGCGGAAGAGGGTGCCCGGTGGCCCACCCGGCCGGTGCCAGTCGGTGGCTACCCGGGGATGTTTGTCATGTCCGTGGAGGTAGAGGACGACGGTGTTGACGACGGCGGCGATCGGCACCGCGAGCAGCGCGCCGAGGACCCCGGCGACCCCGGTGCCGGCGGTGACGGCGAGGAGGACCGCGACCGGGTGGAGCGAGACGGCGTTACCCATGAGCCAGGGTTGCAGGACGTTGCCCTCGATCTGCTGCACGAGCAGGACGATGGCGAGCATGATGATCGCCGTCTGGAGGTCCTGGTCGACGAGGGCGACGAGGACGGCGACCGACCCGCTGACGAGTGCCCCGACGATCGGGATGAACGAGCCGAGGAAGACGAGCGTGGCGAGCGGGAGCACGAGCGGCAGCCCGAGGATCCAGGCACCGAGCCCGATGCCGACGGCGTCGACGAAGGCGACGAGGATCTGGGTCCGGGCGTACCCGCCGAGGGTCACCCAGCCGCGGATGCCCGCCTCGTTGATGCGGTCGCGGGCCCGTCCTGGGGCGAGCCGGACGAACCACTGCCAGATGTGCCGGCCGTCCTTGAGGAAGAAGAAGAGACAGAAGAGCGCGATGACGGCCCCGGTGATGACCTGGGTGACCGAGGTCGTGGCTGCCAGGGCGCCGGAGATGAGGGCGTCGGAGTTGGTCTCGAGCTGGGCCAGGCCCTCGTCGAGCCACGTCTGCAGCTGCTCCTCGTCGATGCCGAGCGGTCCGTCGGAGAGCCAGGAGACGAGCTCGTTGAACCCCTGGACGGCCTGGTCGGCGAGGTCGGCGAACCCGACGATGACCGAGCGTCCGGCCGCCGTGAGCAGGCCGACGACGAAGGCGAGCGCGGCGACGAGCGTCACCGCCGAGGCGAGGGTGCGCGGGAAGCGCAGCCGTTTGCGCAGCCAGGTCGACACCGGCTCGAGCAGCACGGCGAGGAGGATGGCGACGACGAAGGCGACGACGACCGTCTTGAAGGTGATGATGAGGTACCCGAGGAGCGCCGCGGCGGCAGCGATGACGAGCACCCGCCACGACCACGCCGCAGCGGCCCGCACGGAGTAGGTCACCGAGTGCTCGGCCGGGTCCGCGTCGTCCCGACGGTGGGCCTGGACGACCGTCACGGGCACGGGTGCGTCCTCCGGCGAGTCGCGGCGCGCGGCGGTGAGCCGGGAGATCCACCCGGGCGGCTTGTCGTCGGTCATGGTCCCCGCATTTCGTCAGGTGAGAGAGCCGGGGCCCAGCCTACTGAGTGCGTGCAGGCGGGCCTTTCGTACGCGCCGACCGCCCGCTCCGAGGGAATACTCAGGTTCGTGTGGTGTTCTCACCAGTAGCGCCGGCTGCCGTCCCCCCGCGGCAGTCGGCGCCCTACTCCGATGGAGGTTGGCACGATGTTCTTCCGCCCCACACCCCGCATGGTCACGCCCGAGGAGGCTCTGCCCGGGCGCGCCGCCCCGACCTTCACCGTCCCGGAGCGTCACGAGGTCCTCGACACCCCGCTGCGCGGCCCCTGGCCCGAGGGCACCGAGGTGCTCTACGTCGGGATGGGCTGTTTCTGGGGTGCCGAGCGCATCTTCTGGCGGCTCGACGGCGTCGTCACCACCGCGGCCGGCTACATGGGCGGCTTCACACCGCACCCGACGTACGAGGAGGTGTGCACCGGGCTGACCGGGCACACCGAGGCGGTGCTCGTCGCCTACGACCCCACCCGCACCGGCCCGGAGCAGCTGCTCAAGGCCTTCTGGGAGAACCACGACCCGACGACCCCGAACCGGCAGGGCAACGACGTCGGGACGCAGTACCGCTCGGCGGTCTACTGGACCACGCCGGAGCAGCAGCGCGCCGCGGAGCTCACCAAGGCGGCCTTCGGTCAGGTGCTCGCCGACGCCGGGCACGGGCCGATCTCCACCGAGCTGGCCCCGGCCGGCACGTTCTACTACGCCGAGGACTACCACCAGCAGTACCTCCACAAGAACCCGGGCGGCTACTGCAACCACGGACCGAACGGGTACACCTGCCCCGTCGGGCTGCTGCGCCAGGACGAGCTGCCCGCGCAGGAGGACGTGCTGCCGCCGGCGTAGCCGCCGAGCGGCGCTCACCCGTCCATCATCGCGGCGCGGGCCGCGAGGGCGCCGGCTCGGTGTCACGAGGTGCTGCAGCGCCGGGACCGCGGACAACTGGCGGGGTAGAACGAACCCCGGACGAGCGCGGGCGCAGCAGCGGCCGGGCCCTGCGGGCTCACCTCCGCACGACGTCGACGCCGGCCACCCGGACGGCGACGACCTCCCCGCCCTCGACGACGGCGACGTCGTCACCCGAGGTGACGCGCCCCTCCACCCCGAGCAGGCGGGCAGGGTTGAGCGTCGCGAGCGGGAGGAGCGTCTCGGCCGGGAAGGGCAGGTGGGCGGTCGCCCAGTCCAGGCACTGCCGCAGCGAGCGTCCCGAGCCGGCGAGCAGCGTCGTCCCGGTGAGGCTGAGCCTGCCGTCCTCGCCGACGGTGACGCTGCCACCCACCGGGGTGCGGTAGTCCCCCGGCGCCATCCCCGCCAGGGCGGCGGAGTCGGAGGTGAGGACGCAGCGCTCGGGCGACTTCGCCCGGATCATCGCCGTCAGGGTGTCGGCGGGCAGGTGGTGCCCGTCGGCGATGAGCAGCGCGGTGAGTCGGTCGTCGGCCAGCTGTGCCCAGAGGTGGTTCGGGTGGCGGGGCAGCGTGGCGTACGTGCCGTTGCCGAGGTGGGTGCTCAGGCTCGCGCCGGCCGCGGCAGCGGCGTGCACCTGCTCCGGCGTCGGGGCGCAGTGGCCGATCGAGACGCGGACCCCGGCGGCGACGGCCCCGCGGACGTACTCCTCCGTCCCGGGCCGCTCGGGCGCCAGGGTGACGATCCGGACCAGCCCGCCGCTCGCCTCCTGCCAGCGGCGCAGCTCGGCGAGGTCGGGGTCGCGCAGGTGCCGGGCGTCGTGGGCGCCGCGGGGACCGTCGTCGGCGGCCAGCGAGGGACCCTCGACGTGCACACCCGCGATGCTGTGGGCGACCAGCGGGTCACGGCGGCGCGCCTCGGCGACGACGGCGAGGCAGTGGAGGATCTTCTCCTCCGGCGCCGTGATCACCGTCGGCAGGTACGTCGTGACCCCCTCCTCCCACAGTGCCCGGGTGAGCCCGACGACGTCGTCGGGGGTGACGTCGTCGGCGTTGACGTCCCAGCCGGCGTAGCCGTTGACCTGGAGGTCGACGAGGCCGGGCCGGCGGACCGCGTCGGTTCCCATGGGGTCAGTCTCCCGCGACGGCGGTGACGGGGAAGGCCGCGGGGAGCCGGGACGCCGCCGCGGCGTCGAGGAACAGCGAGACCGCCCCGTGGGTGCGCAGGACGGAGGCGGGCACGTCGGGTGTCACCGGACCGACCAGGGCGGCGGCGACGGCCTCGGCCTTCGCCGCCCCGAGGACGGTGCCGACGATGGCTGCCCCGCGGAGGATGGCGGGCACGGTCAGGGACAGGGCGTGCGTGGGGACGTCCGCGAGTGCGGGGAACAGACCCTCGTCGACCTGCTGCTGCCGGGAGGCGTGGGCCAGCGGCACCTCCCGCAGCAGCGCCGCGTCGGCGAAGTCCGTGTCACCGGGCTCGTTGAAGGCGATGTGTCCGTTGACGCCGATCCCCAGGCAGACGAGGTCGACCGGGGCAGCGTCCAGCACCTCGCCGTAGCGCTCGATCTCGGCCCGGGCGTCGCCGTCCGTGCGGATCCTCCGCAGCCCGGGGAGTGCTGTCGAGGGGAGCCGGTCGGCCAGCCAGCGGCCGAAGCCGGCGCGGTGCTCCGGGTCGATCCCCCGGTACTCATCGAGGTGCAGGGACTCCACCCGGCTCCAGTCGATGCCCGGGGCGGCGCTGAGCGTGCGGATCATCCGGTCCTGCGACGGCGCGCTGGCGAAGACGACCCGTGCCCTGCCGCGGCGGGACAGCGCATCCTGCAGCAGTCGCGCGGCCGCCTGACCCGCTGCGGCCCCCGCAGCGGTGTCGGACGGGGCTACGTGCACACTGTCGACCGACAGCGGCCGCTCGGTGGTGGACATCTCTCTCCAATCGTCACAGGTCACCACTGACTTGGCGACGCAGAATGATGCAAGCGGTTGCAAGAGTACGATGCGGAGCGAGCCCGGAGCAACCGCTTGCAAGCTAGTGTGTCCCACAGCGCCCAGGTAGGACGGACGGAAGGCAGCGATGACACCGCACCGCACCCCGTGGGTGGATGCCCGCACGCAGCTGGAGAGGGTGGTCCTGCCGTTCTGGCTGGAGCACGGCGTCGACGGCGACCGGGGCGGCTTCTTCACCTGCTTCGACAACCGGGGACGCACGCGCGTCTCCACCGACAAGTTCACCTGGTCCCAGGGCCGCTTCGTCTGGCTCCTCGCCCGGGCCGCCGAGCTGGCCCGACGCGGGCTGGTCGAGGGCGACGAGGGCACACTGCTGGACCTCGCCGCCCGAGGGGCACAGTTCCTGCTCGACCACGCGGTGCTCCCCGACGGCACGACCCGCTTCGTCGTCGGTCGGGACGGCGGGCGACCGGAGAGCCGCGACCAGCCGGCCCGCAGCGTGTACGCCGACTGGTTCGTCGTCATGGGGCTGGCCGAGCTCGCCCGCCAGACGGGTGAGTCCCGGTGGCTCACGGCGGCACGTCCCGTGCTGGAGCGCTCCCGCGCCGACCACCTGGCAGGCACGGCCCCGACGCCGCCGTACGCGGTCCCCGCGGGGCACGTCGCCTTCGGGCCGCGGATGATCCTCACGAACACCCTGCTCGTCGTGGCGCAGGCGGCGGAGTCGCTGGGACAGGACCGGCACACCCTGGACTGGCTCGCCGAGGCGGTGGAGGCCATGCTCGCCCACCGCCTGCCCGACGGGACCTTCAGCGAGATGCCCGGGCCGGACGCCCGCTCGCTCGTCAGCCGGCACCGGGTCCCCGGCCACACGATCGAGGGCATCTGGGTGGCGCTCGAGTCGCTCGACCTGCTCGGTGACGACCGGTCGCGCGACCCCCTGCTCGTCTCCTTGGACGCCTCCTGCCGGCTCGGCTGGGACCCGGTGCACGGCGGCCTGCTGCGCTATGCCGACACCGACGGCCCGCACGCCCCCACCGGCACCACCGCGGGCACACCCTACGAGGAGCTCGTGCGCACCACATGGTCCACGAAGCTGTGGTGGGTGCACTCCGAGGCGAGTGCGGCGACGGCCATCGCCGCCCACCGGTACGGCCGCCGGTCCGCAGGAGAGTGGTTCGAGCGGATCTGGGACTACACCCTGCGCACCTTCCCCGGCGGTGCGGACGGCGCCGAGTGGGTGCAGATCCGCAACCGCCGCGGGGAGCCGCTCGACCAGGTGGTCGCGCTACCGGTCAAGGACCCGTTCCACGTCACGCGCAACCTCATGCAGATCCTCGAGCTGGGCGCGACCGACCTGCCCGTCAGTGCGGCGGCCCCACCGTCCCGCGCAGGGCGAGGGCACCGGCGAGCGTGACGTTGCGCGGGGTACGCCCCGAGAGCACCGCCCGGAGCAGCTCGACCGCCTGTCGCCCGAGCTCGGTGAGGGGCGCGGTCACCGTCGTCAGGCTCGGCGTCATCGTCCGGGCGAGCAGGACGTCGTCGCAGCCGACGATGCTCCGGTCCCGCGGCACGGACTCGCCCCGGTCGTTGAGCCCGGCGATGACCCCGGCCGCCATGAGGTCGTCGAAGGCGAGGACGGCGGTCGCCTCCGACTCGACGATCTCGCCGGCCGCGGCGCGCCCGTCGACGAACTGCGCCTCGAACGGCCCGAGCTCCACGAGCGCGACGTCGGGCCGACCCTTCGCCCATCCGCGGACCGCCTCGGCCCGCCGGGTCGCCGCCCACGCCGCCGCCGGCCCGCGCATGAGCGCGAAGCGGCGGTGGCCGAGCTCGTAGAGGTGGTCGGCCGCCTGCGCCAGGGCCGCGGAGTTGTCGCAGACGACGTGGGGCAGCCCCCGCACGGCACGGTTGACCACGACGCTCGGCACCCCGGCGAGCATCTCCTTGAGTCGCCCGCTCGGCAGGCGTGGGGAGGCGACGATGAGACCGTCGACCTGCGGGCGGATGCGCTGGACGAGGTCCTCCTCCGCCGCGGCCGACCGCTCGGAGTCGATGAGCAGGATGTCGGTGTCGCGGTCGCCGGCGGCCAGCTGGACGGCGCGGACGAACGGCGGGAAGAACGGGTTGGTGATGTCCGGGACCATGAGGCCGTAGAGGCCGGTGCGCCCGGTCGCCAGCCCGCGGGCCGCCCGGTTGGGCGCGTACCCGAGCTCGCGGGCCTTGGCCAGCACCTCCTCCCGCACCGACGCTTTGACGAGGTCGGGCCGGGAGAACGCACGCGAGACGGTCGACGCCGAGACACCGAGTGCCTCGGCGATCGAGTAGATGGTCGCCTGCCTCATCGACCTGCCTCCCAGTCGCGCAGAACCGCCGGACTCACGCTCCGACGGGGCGAGCGTCAGCATCTCACGACGGTGTCCGCAGCCCCGGGCAGTTGACGCCGCCTTCGATGGCCGCTGTGCCGGGGGCAACCGTAGCGGTAGCCTGCAACCGATGGCAACGAACGGCGGGCGGCGTCGCGGCGCGACGCGCGGGCGAGACCGAACCGTTACCCACGGCACCGGGTCCGCGCTTGACACCCGCCAGGACGCCCCGTTAGGTTGCAACCGCTTGCATCACGGCCGATGCAACGACCCTGTGGCAACCCGATGGAGGGCTGATGAGGCGCACTGTGAGAGCACGGATCACAGCGGCGGCGGGCAGTGCGGTGCTGCTCCTCGCCGCGTGTGGGGGTGGAGGGGACGAGCCCGAGGTGGGGGTCCCGGCGAACGCCGACGAGGTCTCCGGGACGGTGGTGTTCTGGACCTACCCGCTCGGCGTCATCGACAGCGTGAACTGGTGGCAGCCCCACGTCGAGGAGTTCCAGGAGGAGTACCCCGACGTCGAGGTCGAGGTCGTCATGCAGTCCTTCTCCAACCGCGAGGAGGCGCTCATCACCGCGATCGCGGGCGGGAACCCGCCCGACGTCGTCTACTTCAACCCGGACTTCATCCCCCAGTTCGCCGACCAGGACCTCCTGCTCCCGCTCGACGACCTGCGGGACGACTGGGACAGCTTCTACGACGCCTCCCTCGCGTCGATGACCTGGCAGGACACCCTCTACGGCGCGCCGCTGCTCATGCAGAAGGGGGTGAACATGTGCCACACGGACGTCATGGAGGCCGCCGGCGTGGACTGCCCGACCACGTGGGAGGAGCTGCGCGCAGCCGGGCCGGCGGTCAAGGACGCCGGCTACTACCTCACGGAGTACTCCGGGACGTCCACCCTCAACCACAGCTTCTACCAGTACCTGTGGATGGCCGGGGGTGAGGTGCTCACCGAGGACCTCTCGGCCGCGGCGTTCAACGGCCCCGAGGGCGTCGAGGCACTGGAGCTCATCCAGGAGATGGTGGAGAACGAGTGGGTGCCGCTGCAGCCGATCAGCGTCGCCGAGCAGTTCGAGCAGAGCCAGCTGGCCCAGGGCAACGTCCTCTACCACTCCGGTGGGAACCTCCCGCACGTCCGCAGCGTCATCGACCCCGAGAAGATCGTCACCACCGAGCCGCTGCAGCACCGTGAGCAGGTCGCGGTCGGCTCGGTCGGCGCCTGGTCCATCTTCGACACGACGAGCTCCCCCGAGGCGGCCCAGGCGTGGGTCCACTTCCTCTCCGAGGCGGACTTCATCGAGCAGTTCATCGCGGAGTCGGGCTACCTGCCGCCCCGCGAGGACATCGAGGGCCTGTTCGCGGACGACCCGCAGGTGGCCGAGGGCATCGACCACCTCGACTACGTCCGCACCGGCGTCATGCACCCCAAGGCCCGGGAGATCATCGACGTCATCCGTCCGCACATCCAGGCCGCGCTGCTCGAGGGGCAGGACGCGCAGGCCGCACTGGACGCGGCCGCCGCGGAGGTCGACGCCCTCATCGCGCGGGGCTGACCGCCTGCGGCCGGGGCGGGCACGTCCCGCCCCGGCCGCACGACTGCTGGAGAAAGGTCCCCACATGGCCACTGTGACCGCACCGGTCGACCAGCGCAGCACGGTCGGCCCGCCGCGCCGGAGACGGTCGAGGCTGACGTCACCCGGCGCCCTCATCGCCTACGTCTTCATCCTTCCGTACGTCGCGTTCTTCCTGCTGTTCCGGATCCTCCCGACGCTCTACGGCATCGTGCTGAGCTTCGGCGACTACGGCCTGTCCGGGACCTTCGAGCTGCTCGGGCTGGACAACTACCAGCGGCTGTTCGCCGACCCGCTCTTCTGGAACGCCCTCAAGGTCACCGGGCTCTACGCGGCCATCGCCATCCCGGTGTCCGTGACGGTCTCGCTCGCGATGGCGCAGCTGTGCAACCGCGTGCTGCGGGGCATGTCGATCTACCGGTCGATCTTCTTCCTCCCCGTCGTCACGTCACCGGTCCTGTCCGGCCTCATCTTCATCTGGATCTTCAGCGCGGACGGACCGATCAACTCCCTGCTCGGGACCGTCGGCCTCTCCCCCGGCAGCTGGCTGCAGAGCAGCGGCCTGGTGCTGCCCGCCCTCGCCCTGGTGAGCGCGTGGATGAACTTCGGCTACAACATGCTCATCCTCCTCGCCGGGATGCTCGCGATCCCGCAGGAGTACTACGAGGCCGCCCAGCTCGACGGCGCCGGCCCGTGGCGCCGCTTCCGCAGCGTGACGCTCCCGCTCCTCAAGCCCGCCCTCTTCTTCGTCCTCGTCCTCGAGACGGTGAAGTCCTTCCAGGCCTTCGACACGATCTACGTGATGACGGGCGGCGGGCCCGTCCGGGCGAGCTACACGCTGACCTTCATGGTCTACGACCAGGGCTTCGGCTACTTCGACTTCGGGTACGCGAGCGCGGTGGGCGTCGTCCTCCTGCTCATCACCCTCGTCTTCTCGCTGATCCAGCGCCGCCTCGTCGGGAGGAGTGCCTGATGGCCGCCATGTTGACCGACACGACCGACCGGGTCGACCAGGCACCGGCCCCTGCCCCGGAGCACGCCCGGCGCCTGCGCCGCAGGTCCTCGCCGCGGGCGATGCACCTGCTCCTGGCCCTCGCCGCGGTCATCACGATCTTCCCGTTCTACGCGATGGTCGTCATCTCCGTGCAGCCGGGCAAGGCGATCACGATCCCCGACGCACTGTTCCCGTCGGAGATCTCCTTCGCGGCGTACGAGCAGGCGCTCGACAGCCAGAACATCCCGCAGTGGGCGCTGAACTCGGCGATCTACTCGATCGTCTCGGTGGTCCTCGTCCTGCTCTTCGCGTCGATGGCGGGCTACGCCTTCGCCAAGAAGCGGTTCTTCGGCCGTGAGCTCATCTTCTGGGTGTTCATCGCCATGCTGATGATCCCCTACCACCTGACGATCATCCCGCAGTACATCATCGTCCGGGAGCTCGGCGGCCTGAACACGATGTGGGGCATGATCGTCCCGACGATCGCCAACGCCCAGGCGATGTTCCTCATGCGCCAGTTCATCCAGGACGTCCCCGACGAGATCATCGACGCAGCCCGGATCGACGGCGCCGGGGAGTTCCGGGTCTACTGGTCGATCGTGCTGCCCCAGACCAAGCCGATCCTCGCCACGCTCGGCACCTTCGTCTTCCTCTGGCACTGGAACGACTTCCTGTGGCCGCTGGTCTCCCAGCAGTCCCCCGGCAACTACGTCCTCACCGTCGGGCTCAAGACCCTCCAGGAGCAGGAGGTCCCGCTCGCGACGATCATGGCGGCGGCGGTGGTGACCTTCATCCCGGCGCTGCTCGTGTTCATCGTCCTCCAGCGGTACTTCGTCCGCGGCGTCATGATGTCGGGCATCAAGTAGCACCACCCGGACGACGGAGAGGCCCGCTGCGCTCGCGCAGCGGGCCTCTTCTCCTGCTCGGCCGAGCGGCCGCTCACCAGGTGAGCAGCTCTCCCCCACGCTCGGCACTCCGCTGGGCCGTGAGCGCCACCCGGGTGGCCAGCAGTCCGGCCGCCGTCGAGATCACCGGCTCCTCGCCGCGCAGCACGGCGTCGAAGAAGTAGGCGGCCGGGCGCACCGGCTCACCGAGCGGCTCGTCCCACGCCGGGCGGTCGTGGGTGGTGACGCGGAGGCGGTGGTAGGCCCAGTCCAGCTCGGCGGTTCCCTCGCTGCCGGTGACCCGCATCCGGTAGTGCCCGTGCACGTCGGCTGCCTCCGGCCCCAGCCAGCTCGCCTCGATGGTGGCGGCCACGTCGCCGGCCCGCATGAGCAGGGCGACGTGGTCGTCGAAGCCGGGGTGGTCGGCCGGCCGGGCGTTGCCGGTGAGGGCGGCGACCACCCCGCTCGTGGCCCCGGTGAGGGCCAGGACGAGGTCGATGTCGTGGATCGGCAGGTCGGCGGCGATCCCCCCGTACCGGACGGGGTCGAGGAACCAGCCGGGCCGCTGCGCCTGGCGCAGCTTGTGGGGACCGGTGCTGGCCACCAGCGCCAGGTCTCCGAGCACGCCGTCGGCGAGGAGGCGCCGCAGCGCGATCGTCGCCGGGTAGAAGCGCTTCTCGAAGACGATGGAGACGTGGCGTCCCGCCCGCTGCGCGGCCGCGGAGATCGCCTCGAGCTCGGCCGTGGAGGTGCACAGCGGCTTGTCGGCCACCACGTGGGCCCCCGCGTCGAGCGCGAGCAGCGTGGCCTCCGCCCGGCGGGCGTAGATGCCGGCGACGAGGGCGACGTCGACGTCGTGCGCGGCCAGCAGCTCGGCGAAGTCGGCGTAGACGGGCACACCGGTCAGCGGACCGAGGAACTGCCCACGCATCGTCGGGTCCGGCTCGGCGGCCGCGATGAGCTCGAGCTCGTCGCGGTGGGCGACCTCCTCCAGGGCGTAGTCGACGTGCGGGTGGGCGGCCCCGAGGATGGCGACCTTCACGTCAGCTCCTCCGGCCGCACCGCACGCCCGGTCTGCGCAGCCCGGTAGATGGCGCACATGAGGCGGACCGTCACGGCCCCCTCCGCCGCGGGGACGGCGGGTGGTCGGCCCTCACGCACGGCGGTGAGCACGTCGCGCCACTGGCTGACGTGGCCTGCGAAGCCGATCGCCGCCGGGTCCGCCGCCCCGGTGGCCGCGGTCCCCGTCGCCGCCGGCGGGGGGACGCCAGGGACGTCCCAGCGGACGACCTCCCCCTGCCCCAGCTCGATGACCCCGCGCTCCACGTGGAGGGTCAACGTCGCGGGTGAGCCGGGCGGCGTGGCGGTCGACGTGCTCAGCAGCCCCAGGGCACCGCCCGCGAAGCGGAGCGTGGCCACGGTCGTGTCCTCGGCGTCGATCTCGTGCGCCAGGGTCGCGTACTGCGCGGTGACCTCCGCGACCGGGCCGCACAGCCACTGCAGCAGGTCGACGTTGTGCACCCCCTGGTTCATGAGCGACCCGCCGCCGCCGGCCATGGCGGCCCGCCAGGGCGCAGCCCGGTAGTACGCGTCGTCCCGCCACCAGTGGACGTGGGTCGTGGCCAGCCGCAGCCGGCCGAGGGTGCCGTCGGCGAGCAGCCGCTTCACGGCGGCGTACTCCGGCTCGAACCGGCGCTGGGAGATCACGGCGGCGACCAGCCCCTCACGGTCGGCGAGGCGGACGACGCGCTCGGCGTCGGCCACGTCCAGCGCGAGGGGCTTCTCGACGACGACGTGCTTCCCGGCCGTCAGCGCCTCCACGGCGTGGGCGGCGTGGCGCCCGCTCGGAGAGCAGACGGCGACGACGTCGACCCCGGGGTGGCGCACGAGCTCCTCCGGCGCCACCTGGACGGCGTC
>DAHVRG010000295.1 GCA_027322565.1 Georgenia sp. | reverse complement strand
GAGCGGAAGCCCTCCTCGTGCGTGCCGCCCTCGGAGGTGTTGATCGTGTTGGCGTAGGTGTGGACCGACTCGGAGTACGCGCTGGTCCACTGCATGGCGATCTCGACGGAGATCTGCCTCTCGGTGTCCTCCGCCTCGATGTCGATGATCTCGGGGTTGATGAGGTCGACCTTCTTGGCCGAGTTGAGGTGCTTGACGTAGTCCTGGAGCCCGTCGGCGTACTGGTAGCTGACCTCGCGGTGGCCCTGGTGGGCGTCGTCGGCGGTGCCCTCGTCGTCGCCGGTGACCTCGTCACCTGCGTCGGTGACGCCGGCGCGTTCGTCGACCAGCGTGATGCGCAGGCCCTTGTTGAGGAACGCCATCTGCTGGAACCGGGCCCGGAGGGTCTCGAAGTCGAAGTCGGTGGTCTCGAAGATGTCCTCGTTGGGCCAGAACGTCACGATGGTCCCGGACTCGTCGGTCTCCCCGACCCGGGCCAGCGGTGCGGTGGGCACGCCGTCCCGGTAGCTCTGCCGCCAGATCGCGCCGTCGCGGCGGACCTCGACGAGGAGCCGGGAGGACAGCGCGTTGACGACGGACACGCCCACGCCGTGGAGGCCGCCGGAGACGGCGTAGCCGCCGCCACCGAACTTCCCGCCGGCGTGGAGGACGGTGAGGACGACCTCGACGCCGGGCTTACCCTCCGACTCGACGACGTCCACGGGGATGCCACGGCCGTCGTCGACGACGCGGATCCCGCCGTCCTCGAGGATGGTCACCTCGATGGACGAGGCGTGCCCGGCCAGGGCCTCGTCGACGGAGTTGTCGACGACCTCGTAGACCAGGTGGTGCAGACCGCGCTCACCGGTGGAGCCGATGTACATGCCGGGCCGCTTGCGGACTGCTTCCAGACCCTCGAGTACCGTGATGTTCGTTGCGTCGTAGCCGGCGTCCTGCGGGCTCGTCCCGGTGCTCGGGGGCATCTCGTCAGCCACTGTCTGAGGCTCTCCTCGTCGTCACGTCGAGCGCAGCACCGCACCGTCGCCTGACTGGGACGGCGCACCTGGCACCACGGTTGCCCGGGGTGCGACTCCAGCCGACGCCCCGCGGGCGGGGTCACCCGATTCTACTGTGTCCGTGCCCGATTCACCGCATATCCACAGCTTCATCCACAGTGTCGAAGACCGCTGTCGTTGGGTCTTGACGTGGCCTGCGCCTCACCCATAGGTGTCGCGCGGCCCGCGCCCGCGCACCGAGCGCGGGCCACGGGTCCAGCTCGGGCCACCCGGCCCGCGGATGACGATCTGTTCGACGACGCCCTCCCCGACCTCCTCGGCCAGCCGGCGCTCGAGCTGGGGCTGGAGCAGCCGCAGCTGGGTGGCCCAGGCGGTGGAGTCGGCGCGGACGACGAGCACGGCGTCGTCGAAGGTCTCGACGACGCAGTGGTCGGCGAGCTGGTCGCCGACGATCTCCCGCCACCGTCCGACGACGCCACCCATGCTCACCGGCCCGCTCCAGCCCCGCTCCGCCATGAGCTTGTCGACGATGGGGCCGAGGAGCTGGGGGTCGCGGCGGGAGGGCGCAGAGCCGCTGCCGACGTCCCCGAGGCCGGGCCCGGGCCGGAACCTCCGCGTCCCGGCCGGCGGGCGGCCGGGTGCGGTGCGCCGCAAGCCCTTGGCGGCGGCAGCGGCACGGGCGCGGGCGAGGGCTTGGCGCGCGGGGTCCGGTGCCGCGTCGTCGCCGTCCGCGGGCGTGCGGTCACTCACGGGTGACCTCCCCGCCCGCCACCGTGAACCGGGCCCCCTCGAGCTGGTCGGGGACGTCCTCCGGCACGGCCGCGGTGATGAGCACCTGCTCCGCGTCGGCGACCATCGCGGCGAGCCGGGTACGGCGGCGGGTGTCGAGCTCGGCGAAGACGTCGTCGAGGATGAGGACGGGACTGCCGCCGTCGTCCCGGAGCACCTCGTAGGAGGCGAGCCGGAGGGCGAGCGCGAAGGACCAGGACTCGCCATGGCTGGCGTAGCCCCGGACGGGCAGCCCGCCCAGCGTGAGGACGAGGTCGTCGCGGTGCGGCCCGACGAGGCTGACGCCGCGCTCCAGCTCCTTGGTCCGCAGCCGGGCCATCGCGGCGACGAGCCGCTCGGTCAGGGCGGGTACGTCGGTGAGCGCGGCCTCGTCGTCCGGTCCGGCCTCACCCTCGCCGTCGACGGCGAGCAGGGCGCAGCGGTAGCCCAGCACCGCTTCCTCCTGCCCGGCGCTGACCTCCTCGTAGGCCCGTGCGACATGCGGCCGGAGCCGCTGGACGAGCTCGATCCGGGCGGCGATGAGCTCGGCACCGGCGGCAGCGAGGTGACCGTCCCAGACGTCCAGTGTGGTGAGGTCCGGTCCGCCGCCGCGGCGCCGGGCGGCGCCGGCGGACTTCAGCAGGGCGCCGCGCTGCCGCAGGATCTTGTCGTACTCACTGCGTACGCCGGCCAGCCGCGGGGTGAGCAGGACCACGAGGTCGTCGAGGAAGCGACGGCGTGCCTGCGGGTCGCCCTTGACCAGCTCGAGGTCCTCCGGTGCGAAGACCACGCTGCGCACGATCCCCATGACGTCGCGGGTGCGGCTCACCGGAGCACGGTTGAGTCGGGCCCGGTTGGCGCGCCCGGCGACGATCTCGAGCTCGACGAGCGTCTCGCGCCCGTCCCGCACGGCCTTGGCACGGATGACCGCCCCTCCGGTGCCGTGCCGCACGAGCGCCGCGTCGGAGGCGACCCGGTGGCTGGTGAAGGTGCCGAGGTAGGCGACCGCCTCGACGATGTTCGTCTTGCCCTGCCCGTTGTGCCCGACGAACGCGATGACGCCGGGGTCGAGCGCGAGGACGAGCTCGGTGTAGGACCGGAAGTCATGCAGGGAGAGGTTGGAGACGTACATCCTCAGCGCTCGTCGGCGCGCCGGACAGCATGGCCCCCGAACTGCTCGCGCAGCGAGGCCACCGCCTTCATGGCCGGCGACTCGTCCTGCCGGGAGGAGAAGCGGGCGAAGAGGGCGGCGGCAATGGTGGGGGCCGGCACGGAGTTGTCGATGGCCTCCTCCAGGGTCCAGCGCCCCTCGCCGGAGTCGGCGGTGTAGTCGTCGATACTCGCGAGGCCGGGGTCCTGCTCGAGGGCGTCGACGAGCAGCTCGAGCAGCCAGGACCGCACGACGGTGCCGCGCTGCCAGGCCCGGACGACTGCCGTGACGTCGGGGACGAGGTCGCTGCGTGACGCGATGATCTCGTACCCCTCGGCGTAGGCCTGCATGAGGCCGTACTCGATGCCGTTGTGGACCATCTTGGCGAAGTGGCCGGCGCCTACCGGTCCCGCGTGGACGAAGCCCTCCTCGCGCGGGCCCTCCGGGCGCAGGGGGTCGAAGATCGGCATGAGCCGTTCGATGTCGGCGGGGCTGCCGCCGACCATCGTGCCGTAGCCGTACTCCCGGCCCCACACGCCACCGGAGATTCCGGCGTCGACGTACCCGATGCCCCGCTCGGCGAGCATCGCCGCGTTGTCCTGGTCGTCGCGGTAGTAGGAGTTGCCGCCCTCGATGACGAGGT
>DAHVRG010000264.1 GCA_027322565.1 Georgenia sp. | reverse complement strand
GCCGGTGGCCTGGTGGAGGATGGTCACGGTCCGCGCCCGCAGCTTCTGGTTGGTCGCCACCATCGAGACCATGAGGTTGGACCAGGTGCGGCCGAGGCGCACCATGAGCGCCGTGGAGAAGCTGTGGAGCACGAGCTTCTGCGCCGTCGCGGACTTCATCCGGGTGGAGCCGGTGAGGGCCTCGGGCCCGGTCTCGACGACGACCTCGACGTCCACCGTCCCGCGCAGCGGGGAGCGGGGGTTGGAGGTGACCAGTGCGGTGACGGCGCCGCGCTCGGTGGCGTGGGCGAGGGCGCCGGCCACGTAAGGGGTGCGGCCCGAGGCGGCGAGCCCGATGACGACGTCGCGCTCGCCCACCTCGTCGAGGTCGCTCGCCCCGGCGGCGGCGTCGTCCTCGACGTTCTCGGCGGCGCGCACGATGGCGGCGGGTCCGCCGGCGAGGTGGGCGGTGACGACCCCGTCCTCCAGGCGGAAGGTGGGGAGCAGCTCGGCGGCGTCGACCACGCCGATGCGCCCGCTGGTCCCGGCGCCGACGTAGTGGACCGTGCCCCCTGCCCGCACCCGTTCCGCCGCAGCGTCGACGAGTCGGGCGAGGACGGGCAGCGCGGCGGCCACGGCTTCGGGGACGAGCCGGTCCTCGGCGTTGACGAGGCGGAGCAGGTCGAGCGTGTCGACGACGTCGAGGTCGACCGTGCGCGGGTTGCGCTCCTCGGTCGGCGAGTCGACGGCGACGCCCCAGCGGGGGGTCTCTCCTGGCGACATCGCTCTCCTCGCACGCTGCTTCGCGCCGCGGCACGCACTGCCCGTGGCAACCTTGTGGAAGACGATGCCCCTTCCGGGCGGGGGGTGTCAAGGAGTTACTTCGTAGTACACTCGGTAACAAGTTAGTTACAAGCAGGGATGGTGTCATGACCGAGCCCGCTCCCCCGGACGGGGCCGCACTGGTCAGCCGCATCGGTGCGATGCTCCCCGAGCTGCGCCCCGCCGAACGGCGCGTGGGGGAGGCGGTCGTCGCCGACCCGACCTCCGTCGCCCGGGAGTCGATCACCGCGCTCGCGGAGCGGTGCAACACCTCCGCGCCGACGGTCGTCCGCTTCGCCAAGCGGATGGGGTTCTCCGGCTACCCGCAGCTGCGCCTCGCCCTGGCCAAGGCCGCCGGTATCGAGGAGGGCCGCACGGCCCGCGGTCCGCTCTCCGGCACGCTCGACCCGGACGACACACTCGAGGAGGTCGTGGCGAAGATCGGCTACGCCGACGCGCGCGCCGTCGAGGACACCGCCTCGATGCTCGACATCGACGCACTCCGGTCGGCGGTCGACGCCCTCGTCGCCGCGCGCCGGATCGACCTCATCGGCGTCGGCGCCAGCGGGGTCACGGCGATGGACCTGTGCCAGAAGCTCGCCCGGCTCGGGCTCAACGCGGTCTACCACGGGGACCGGCACGCCGCGGTGACCGCGCTGTCGCTCCGTGGGGCCGGAGACGTCGTCATCTCCGTGTCGCACTCGGGCAGCACCCCGGACGCGATCGCCCCCACCCGGCTCGCCGTCGACCACGGCGTCCGGGCCATCGCGATCACCAACCACCCGGGCTCCAAGCTCGCCCAGACGGCGGACATCACCCTCGTCACGACGAGCCGGGAGACGACGTTCCGGTCGGGGGCGATGGCCAGCCGCATCGCCCAGCTCGTCGTCGTCGACTGCCTGTTCGTCGGGGTCGCGATGCGGGACATGCCGGCGACGCGCGACGCGCTGGACGCGAGCTTCAAGGCGATCGCCGAGCTGTGACCCGGGCGCCGGGCGGCCGCCCGGCTCAGTAGCCCGCGCGGGCGCCGGTGTCCGCCGGTGCCTCGGTGACCATCTCCCCGTCGGGGGAGAGCACGTACCAGACGTCGTTGACGCCCTGGCCGGTGACGTCCCCGGGCTCGGTGTCCTGGGCGAAGTAGTACAGGGGCCAGTCGGCGTAGGTCGCCTGCACCGTGCCGTCCTCGCGCTCGAAGCTGCCGAGCAGCTTCTCGTCCACCCCCTCTCCCGCGGTGGGCTCGCCCTCGAGGACCGGCCAGGCCTCCAGGCACTGGTCCAGGCACGCGCTCGTGCCCGGTGAGTCCTGGGTGAACAGGTAGAGGGTCATGCCCTCGCCGTCGACGAGGATCTGGCCGAGCTCCGAGTCCGCCACCGCGACGACGGGCGCACCGGTCATGTCGTCACCGGTGTCCGTCGTCTCCTCCGGGGGTGCGGCGTCCCCCGTGGTCTCCTCGGCGACGGGGGACTCCGTCGGCTGCGTGTCCGTCGGCTCGTCGCCGCCACACGCGGCGAGCAGGCCGACCGCGAGCACGCCCCCGACGATCCCAGCGGCTGTGCGTCGTCCCATGGCTCTCCCTCTGTCCTCACCCCGGCCGCACGGCCGGGCTCCCTGGTTCTACGTACCGGCACGCGTCCGGGATTTCCCTCGGACGGCAGGCGGTGACGGGTGTGACGAAGTCCGCTGCGCGCGGCCGGAAGGAGGGCGGGCGTCCCGGTGTTGACGCCGACATGAGCACCCTGCTGCGTACCGCCCCCGGAGCCGTCCGTGCCGAGGTGTCGGAGCAGCGGGAGCGCACGGCCGACGTCGTCGTCATCGGTGCCGGCCAGGCGGGGCTCTCCGCCGGCTACCACCTGCAGCGGCGCGGCTTCCGGCCCGCACCGGAGACAGACGCCCGCAGCTTCGTCGTGCTCGACGGCGAGGACGGGCCGGGCGGGGCCTGGCGTCACCGGTGGGACTCGCTGCGGATGGCCACCGTCAACGGGATCCACGACCTGCCCGGGATGGAGCAGCCGCCACCGGACCCGAGCGAGCCGTCGAACACCGCCCTCCCGCGGTACTTCGCCGAGTACGAGGAGCGCTTCGGGCTGCCCGTCCTCCGCCCGGTCCGGGTGGACGCGGTCGAGCGGGTGGACGCCGACCCGCACGGCCAGCTGCGCGTGCGCACCGACCGCGGCGCCTGGCTGACGCGCGCCGTCGTCAACGCCACCGGCACCTGGGGCCGGCCCTACTGGCCGTACTACCCCGGCCGCGAGACCTTTCTCGGGGAGCAGCTGCACACCGCGGACTACGTCTCCGCCGAGGCGTTCCGCGGCCGGCACGTCGTCGTCGTGGGTGGCGGCATCTCCGCGGTCCAGCTGCTCGACGAGATCTCCCAGGTCACGTCGACGACGTGGGTGACCCGCCGTGAGCCGGTCTGGCGCGACGGGCCCTTCGGACCGGAGGAGGGCCGGCAGGCGGTGGCCCTGGTCGAGGAGCGGGTCCGGGCCGGGCTGCCGCCGCGCTCGGTGGTGAGCGTGACCGGGCTGCTGTGGACGCCGGAGCTCCGTGCCGCCGCCGCTCGCGGCGCCCTGGACCGCAGGCCGATGTTCGAGCGGGTCGAGCCCGACGGCGTGCGCTGGCCGGACGGCACCTTCCAGGAGGCCGACGTCATCCTCTGGGCGACGGGGTTCCGGGCCCAGCTCGACCACCTCGCCCCGCTGCGGCTGCGTGAGCCGGGCGGCGGCATCGTCATGGACGGCACCCGGGTGGCCGGCGAGCCGCGGGTGCACCTCATCGGCTACGGGCCGTCGTCGTCCACCGTCGGTGCCAACCGCGCCGGTCGGGACGCGGTCCGGGAGATCGAGGCGCTGCTCGACGGTCGCTGAGGTCAGGGGGTGAGGCGGCGCAGCCCCAGGGTGTCGGTGCCGTTGCCGTCCCAGTCCCCGACGAGTGCCTCGTCGGTGGGCCGGCCGAAGGACACGACGTGGTCCGCGTCGCCGCCGCTGATCGAGTTCTTCAGGTGGTACTCCCGGCCCCGGCGGACGCCGAAGGTGTCCCGGCCGTTACCGTCCCAGTCGCCGACGATGACGTCGTCGTCCGCGCGCCCGTACCGGATCACCGTGTCGGCGTCCCCGCCGCGCAGGGAGTTCTTCACGTGGTACTCCTTGCCGCGACGGATCGCGAGGGTGTCGCGGCCGTCCCCGTCCCAGTCCCCGACGAGGACGTCGTCCCCGGGTCGGCCGTAGGTGATGACCGTCTGCGCCGCGCCGCCGCGGTTGTCGTTGCGGATGTGGTACTCCCGGCCGCGTCGTACGGCGATGGTGTCCCGGCCGTCGCCGTCCCAGTCCCCGATGAGGATGACGTCGTTGGCCCGGCCGTACTGGAAGGCGTAGTCCGCACTGCCCGCGCGCAGCGAGTTCGCGACGTGGAACGTCTTGCCGCGGCGCACGGTGAGGGTGTCGGTGCCGTTGCCGTCCCAGTCCCCGACGAGGACCTCGTCGTCGGGACGCCCGTACTGGAAGACGATCTCGGCCGCGGAGCCGAGCCGGTTGGAGAGGAAGAACCCGGTGGGCGGCGGCGTCACGCGCCACCAGTGGTGGAACATGCCGAAGCGCAGGTCGCTCGGGCTCGTCAGGGTGCGGGTGCCGGTGCTGCACACCACCTGGGCCTCGGTGATCCGGCCGCCGAAGGCGCCGTTGCCGTCGCGCTTCGTCACGACGAGCTCGCGCAGGCGGCCGTTGCTCGGGCAGTAGGCCTCGACGGTGCTGACGGAGAGCTGGTCGGTCCAGCGGCTGCGCGGGTCGCCGGTCGCGGTGCCGGTCCACGGGTCGCGCCTCGCGACGAGGTAGGGGCGGCCGCCGTCCGTGGACCAGCCGCCGTTGGTGGCGGAGAACTGGGTGAAGGCGACAGCACCGTCATGCCTACGCACCTCGCCCCGGGTGTCGGAGACGGCCTGGTCGGTGCGCTGGTGCTCGCGGGCCTCGACGACGTTCCCGTCCCGGTCGACCGCCGCGCGGCCGCCGTAGACCTGGCAGGCGGTGGTGTCGCAGGTGAGCCCGGCGGAGTTGCCGGCGATCTCGGCCAGGACGTAGCTGCGGGCCGCGACCGCCTGGGCCTTGAGGGCATCCATCTCCCAGTACGCCGGGCTCTCCCGGGGGACGACGCCGCGGAGGTACTCCTCCAGGGGCACCCGGTTGCGCACGTCGAACAGTGCCTTGTTCTCCCGGACGACCTGGACGGTGCCGCGGTACCAGGTGCCGCGGTTGCCGGATGAGCCGACGACGACCCCACGGTCCGTCGAGACGGTGAGCTCGGTGGCACTGAAGACGTGTTCCGGCCCCTTGCCGCCGGACGCCGTCGTGTGCCGCACCCAGAACCGGTTGTCGTCGTTGGCACGGTCGATCGTGATGAACCCGCCCTGGTAGGGGCGGGTGGTGTCGCCCGCCCCCGCGACCGTCAGCGTCTCCCCGGCGGGAGCCCACAGCCGGACCGACGCGACGTCCTGGTGGGCCATGAGCCGGACGGTGAGGTCACTGTTCCCGACGCTCCCGACCGTGGTCCCCGGGTAGTAGAACGAGAGGATCTCGCGGTAGGAGACCCCCTGCTCCGCGGCACCCTGGGCGCCCCACTGGGACAGCCCGCGGCCGTGGCCCCAGCCGCGCCCCTGGACCTCCCAGGTCCCGGACGGGGGCCGCGGGTAGTGCTCGGCGGCGACGGCCTGGCCCGGCAGGGCGACGAGGAGGGCCAGCGCCAGGGCGGCGACCAGCCCGGAGGAGAGCAGACGACGGACGGAACGCATGGCGGCCTCGGCATGGATCGGTGAGCACAGCTTGGCTGGCACGAGCGTAGTCGGGTCACCGGCCCGCGGCGCGCGCACGTCCGGCGCCCACGCCTACCAGCTCAAGCAGCAGTTCGAGGAACGCACCGCCACACCCGACGCCCCGGCGGCGTGGCTCTTCACCCGCTCCCGGCTGCCGATGGTGCAGCGGATCGTCGCCTGACGGCGACCACCGACGGGCTGTGTCGCAGGCGCTGGAGGGCGCCTGCGACACAGCCGAACCGTCACGTGACCGTCAGCGGGCTGCGGTCACCGGGCGCCGGGCGCCGACCTCGGCCATGTGCCGGGCGGCGCGCATCCCGAAGACGGCGGCCGGACCGATCGTCGACCCGGGCCCGGGATAGGTGCGGCCCATGACCGAGGCGGAGTTGTTCCCTGCGGAGTACAGGCCCTCGATCACAGTCCCGTCCTCCCGGAGCGCCCGACCGTCGGCGTCGGTGACGACACCGCCCTTCGTGCCGAGGTCGCCGATGACGACCTTGAAGGCCGTGAACGGTCCCTTCTCGATCGGCCCGAGGTTCGGGTTGGGGCGGACGGTGGGGTCGCCGTAGTAGCGGTCGTAGGCGGAGTTGCCGCGGCCGAAGTCACCGTCCACGCCCGCCCGGGCGAAGCCGTTGAAGCGTCGGACGGTCGCGGCGAATCGCTCCTGGTCGACGCCGATCCGCCGAGCCAGCTCGCTGAGGGTGCGGGCCTTGACCATGATGCCGGCCTCCTGCATCGCCCGGTTCTGGCGCGGGTCCATCGCGAAGGTGCGCAGGTAACGGCGTGCATGTCGCACGTCGGCGACCAGCCAGTAGGGGCCGTCCTTGTCGTGCTCCAGCATGCGGTGGCCGAGGTCGACGTAGGACTCCGACTCGTTGGCGAACCGCTCGCCGTGCTTGTCGACCATGATCGAGTACGGCATGGAGCGCTCCCCGACGATGAACGAGGGCATACCCCCCGGCAGCGGCGCGATCGAGGCGCCCCACCAGGCGTCGTCCATGAGCTCGAGCGCCGCGCCGGCCCGGGCGGCGATCTCGATCGGTCCGCCGAGGTTCCCGGGGGCGCCCGAGGGCGTGCCGTCGATCCCGTGGTGCCTACGGCGCCACTCCCGGTTCTGGTCGAAGCCGCCGCCGGCGAGCATGACGCCGTGCGTGGCGCGGATGGTCACCGGCTCGCCGTCCCGGGTGACCCTGACGCCGACTACGCGGTCGTCCTCCAGGACGAGGTCCTCCAGCGGAGCGTTGAGCCAGAGCTCGCTGCCCAGCCGCTGCACGACGACGTCGAGGAATGCGGCCGCCCACGCCGCGCCGATACCGGCGAGCTTCTCCCGACGGAGCACGCCGCCCAGGGCGCGGCAGACCAGCTGCGCGCCGCGGAAGAAGCCGCCCGGCGTGGACCAGGCACGCCCGAGCAGCCAGACGTCGTCCGTCTTGGCGGGCAGCGCCACCGGTGCCTGGCAGGTGTCCCACCAGCTGCCGATGCGCTTGACGTCGAAGGGTTCGACCTCCACCCCACGGCCGATCTTCCCGCCCGGCAGCTCGGGGTAGTAGTCGGGGTAGTCGGGGCTGCGGACCAGCTCGATGCCGTACTTGCGGGCGGTGTTGACGAAGTCCGCGACACCGTCGACGAAGGCCTCCTTACGCTCGCGGCTGGTGGCACGGCCTGCGTCGCCGACGGTTGCCTCTAGGTAGGCCAACGCCTCCTCGCGGGAGTCCGCGGCACGGTCGCGCTGCATCAGGGGGTTGTTCGGCAACCACATCCCGCCGCCCGACATCGCGGTGTTGCCGCCCCACTTTCCCGTGCTCTCGAGGATGAGGACGCGCAGCCCGCGGTCGGCGGCACCGAGTGCGGTGGCCATTCCGGCGGCCCCGCTGCCGACGACGACGACGTCGTAGGTATGGGTGAAGTCGTTCATGTCTCGACTCCTTTCTCTCTACCGGACAAGTATGTCCGGTTTATATGATGTGACTATGGGCCCTTCGACCCGGGCGGGCAACCGCGGTCCGGCAGCCGCCGCAGAGAACCGGCTCTCCCTGCTGCGGGCTGCCCGTGAGCTCTTCGCCGAGCGGGGCTACGCGGTCCCGCTCAGCGCGATAGCCCGTGCCGCCGGGGTGGGGCAGGCGGTCCTCTACCGCCACTTCCCCCGTCGGGTGGACCTTGCCTTCGCAGTCTTCGAGGAGAACTTCGCCCGGCTCGACGCCGCGGCCTCGCATCCGGGGCCGGACGCCTTCGAGCGGCTCTTCGACCTGCTCGTCGAGCAGATGGTCGAGTCGGTGGGGTTCGTCGAGCTGGTCGTCGGGGCCCGGCCTGCGGTGGCGGACTACGACGGGGACGAGCGCCTCGCCGAGCTCGTCACCGGTCCGTTGACCCGGGCGCAGCGGGAGGGGCTCATCGCCCCGCACGTCACCGTCGACGATGTCGCCCTGGCGCTCCGGATGATCTACGGGGTCGCCACGACCGCGCGCGACGCGGGTGGACGCCGTGAGGACGCGTCGCGTGTCCGAGAGCTTGCCACGGCGCCCTGGCGGCCGTGAAGGGGGACGCGGCCGCGGGTCACCGGGCGGCGACGCGGTCTGCGAGGCTGCGGAGGAAGCGGCCGATCCCGGTCGCCCCGTTCCACGGCAGGTCGCCGTCCCCGGCGACCTCGACGAGCCGGCGCGGGAGCTCGAGCGCCTCGGTGTCCGCGAGGGCGAGCAGCACCGCGGCGACCTGGCGGGAGGTGGGACGGTCCTCCGGTGCCGGGTCGGACTTCGCCACGATCCGGAGCAGCCGCTCGGTGACCGGTTCGCCGAGGATCCAGTACTCCGGCTCGTAGGTCGTGCGCACGTCGCGGTGGGCCAGGTGGTCGGCGAACCGGGCGAGGTAGTGCGACACCCCGGTGACCCGGTCCCCGCCGCGGTGACGGCGGTCGGACAGCGGCAGGATGCGGATGCACAGCGGGAAGTCGGACAGCGCGCGCAGCGTCACTGCGGTCTGGCGGGGCCCGGGCGCGGGGCGGCCGGCGAGGAGGTGGTCGGCGACGCGGTCGGTGTGGAGCGCCGAGAGGACGCGGTCGGCGTCGTGCTGGGCGGCGAGGTGGGCCTCGGGGAACTGGGTGGCAGCGGGCACAGCGACCTCCGGGGACGAGAGGGGGTTCTCCTCCCTGTATACGGCCGATCGAGCCCCGGTTGAGGCGTCGGGAGCCGCCCCCGGGCATGAGGTTGCTCACAGGGGCGCCCACGCCGGGAGCCCGCTGCAGATACTGCACCCGGCTGAGGTATGTGTGCAGCGGGCCGCGACGCGTGCAGCGTGGTGGTCAGGCGGAGGCGAGGAGCTTGCGGATCCGCTTCTCCGACACCTTGACCGGCGTGCCGAGCTGTTGGGCGAAGAAGCTCACGCGCAGCTCCTCGAGCAGCCACCGCACCTCGGCGAGGGTGGCCTGTCGGCCGGCGTCCGCGGTCGCGTGCCGCGCGGCGGACGCGGCGGCCTCGTACTCCTCCTCCAGCTCGGCGACCCGCCAGGCGAGGTTCGCGTCCTGGTGGACGTTGTCCTGGGCGCGCTCGATCCGTCGGCGTGCCGCGCGCAGGTAGCGAGGAAGATGGACGAGCCGGTCCGCCGGGGTGCGGGAGACGAAGCCGGGGTAGACGAGCCGCGCCACCTGCTCCCGGACGTCGGTGAGCGTGTTGAGCAGGTGGATCGACGTCGCGTCCTTGATCACGGCCTCGAGCTCGCGCTGCGCCTCGAGCGTCGCGACCACCTGTCCGATAACCCGGTACACCCGGTCCTCCAGCCCGGCGCGGACCGCGTCGCGCAGCTCGCCGTACCGGGCCGCGTCCATCGGCTCCCGCCCCCCGTGGGCAACGACCCACTCGTCGGCGAGCGCCGTGACGGCGGCGAGCTGGACGTCGGCGACGAGCGACTCGGTGTCCGGGTAGGGGCCGGCGGCCAGCGTCAGCGCCTCGCGCCCGGTCCAGCGGGTCGTGACGCGCGGCGTCGCCAGGGCGGTCTCCCCGAGGAGCAGCCGGCGCACGCCGCGCCGGTGCTCACGCACCTGCTCCCCCGAGTCGGCGAGCACGAGGAGGTCCACCCGTGCCGGAGCGTCACGGTCGGCACGCACCTCGACGAGGGCCGGGTAGCCGCGGACGAGGAGGCCCTGCGGCCCGGTGGACTCGACCTGCTGGGGGATCGTCCCGATCGTCGGCCACCCGGTGAGCCCGTGCTCCTCGGTGAGGCCGGGGCTCCGGGCCCCGTCCGCGGAGCCGGGCCTGGCACCGGTCGCCGGCGCGTCCCCCGCCGCCGGACCGGCCGCAGCGGCCGCGCTGTCGGCGGACCCGGTTGCGCCCGCGGCACCCCCGGCCCGCCCGCGCGCCTCCTCCATCGCGAGCTGGACCGCGCCCTTGACCGCGTTGCGGACGGCGCGTTGCGTCTGCGCGGCGAGCCGCCGCTGCAGGTGGGGCAGCGAGGTGCCCTCGCCGAGCACCTTCCCCCGGTCGTCGACGACCCGGAAGGTCATCCGCAGGTGGGCGGGGAGCTTCTCCTCGTCCCACGCGTCGTCGGGGATGTCGACGTCGCGCGCCATGGCGACGGCCGCGGTGAAGGCCTCCCGGAAGGACGGGGCACCGAACGGCGCGGGCGCCACCTCCGACCACTCCGGTAGCAGCGCGAGGACCTCCCGGGCGACGTCCGGGGCGGGGACGAGCTTGACCCGGACCTTCTTCGGCAGCGACCGGATCGTCGCCACCGTGAGCTCGGGCAGCAGCCCGGGCACGAGCCAGTCGAAGCCGTCGGGCCGCAGCCGGCCGAGCACGCTGACCGGGACGTGCACGGTGACGCCGTCGGCCGCCGTCCCGGGCTCGAACTGGTAGGTCAGCGGCAGCGTGAGGTCGCCCTGGCGCCAGGTGTCCGGGAAGTCCGCGGACGAGACGTCCGGCTCTCCGCCGAAGAGGAGCTCGCGGGTGAAGGTGAGGAGCTCGGGGTCCTCGCGGCTCTGCTTCTTCCACCACGAGTCGAAGTGCCGGGAGCTGACGACGGAGTCGGGGATGCGCTCGTCGTAGAAGTCGAAGAGGCCGTGCTCGTCGATGACGAGGTCGCGCCGCCGGGTGCGGTGCTCCAGCTCCTCCGCCTCGGCGAGCAGCTCGCGGTTGCGGGCGTAGAACCGGTGGTGGGTGCGCCACTCGCCCTCGACGAGCGCGTGCCGGATGAACATCTCCCGGGCCAGGGCGCGGGCCTCGGCGGTGCCGACCCGGGCGAGCGGCACAGTGCGGTCGGCGACCAGCGTCATGCCGTAGAGGAGCACCTTCTCGTGCACCATCGCCGCGCCCTGACGCGAGGACCAGTACGGCTCGGAGTACACCTTCTTCACCAGGTGCTCCGCCGCCGGCTCCACCCACTCCGGCTTGATCCGGGCCACCGTCCGGGCGAAGAGCCGGGAGGTCTCGACGAGCTCGGCGGCCATGACCCAGTCGTAGGTCTTCCTCGCCAGCCCGGAGCCGGGCCACACGACGAAGCGCGTGCCGCGGGCGCCGAGGTACTCCCGCCGCCGCTCGTCGTAGCTGCCGAGGTTCGACAGCAGCCCGACGAGCAGTGACTGGTGGATCGCGTCGGCGCTCGCGGCGTCGGCGGAGCGGCCGACGGCGACGGCGGCGGCGGCCGGGTCGTCCCCCACCTCCTCGCGGCTCGGCAGTGCCAGCGGGCGCATCGTCAGCCCGAGCGGCTTGGCGAGCTGCCGCAGCTGGGCGACGACGTCCTGCCACTCCCGCACCCGCAGGTAGTTGAGGAACTCCGCGCGGCACAGCCGGCGGAAGGCCGATCCGGACAGGTCGCGCTGCTGGGTGCGCAGGTAGCGCCACAGGTTGAGGTAGGCGAGGAAGTCCGACGTCGGGTCGGTGAAGCGGCGGTGCTTGGCGTCGGCGGCCTGCTGGTGCTCGGCGGGGCGCTCGCGCACGTCCTGCACCGACAGCGCGGCGACGATGACCATGACCTCGGCCGCGCACCCGTTGCGCTGTGCCTCGAGCAGCATCCGCCCGAGCCGCGGGTCGATGGGGAGCCGGGCGAGCCGCCGGCCGATGTCGGTGAGCCGGTACCGGCCCGCCGCGGGCGACGCG
>DAHVRG010000261.1 GCA_027322565.1 Georgenia sp. | reverse complement strand
GACCGGTCGGCTGCCGCGCAGCGCCCGCACCCGCGCCGGGCTCGACGCCGAGGAGCTCGAGGACGTCGGCGAGACCGGCAAGTCCGCCGGCCGCAGCCGGGCCCCGCGCTCCGGGGGCTCCGGGCGGGGCGGCGGACGCTCCGGCGGGTCGCGTGGCGGCCGTCGCCGGGAGGGCGGCGGGAGCCAGGGCGAGGCCCGCCAGGGTGAGCCCCGCGAGGGCGGCCAGCAGCGCCGCCGCCGGCGTCGCCGGACCCGTCGGCCCAGCGAGGGCAGCACGCCCCAGGCCTGACCGCCCCGCCGGCGGCGAGAACCGCCGGCCTTCTACTGAGCCGCTTTATGGCTTTTGTCACCCTGCTTCGCTAACCTCGGCCGGGTGCGATGGGGACCGATGGTGCGGCGTGCGGGGGCGTCAGCCCTCCTCGTCGTGTCCCTCTCGCTCGGCTTCCACCTGCTCGGTGGCGGCGGCCCGCCCGACCCGGCGACCCTGCTCGGGGTCGCCGCGCTCGTCGCGGCGGTGGCCCTGCCCGTCACCGCCCGTGGCGTCCGCCCACCCGGGCTGCTCCTCCTGCTCGGCAGCGCCCAGGTGGTCCTCCACCTCGCCTTCGAGGGCGGCAACGGGCACGGCCACGACGCAGCGCCCGTGCCGATGGTCGTCACCCACGCCGTCGCGACCGCGCTGACCGCACTGGTCCTGCTGCGTGGCCGGGCGCTGGTGCGCCGCGGCTGGCTGCGGTGGTCCGCAGCGCACCTGCCGCGCCCGGTGCCCAGGCTGCCGCGGTGCCGCCTACCCGTGCCGGTCTTCCGCTCCGTGCCGGTGCCCGCCCCGGGCACCTCCGCCGTCATGGGGCGCGCTCCGCCCGCCCCGGTTCGTCCCTGAGGTCGCCGACGACGGCGACCCTCCGGCGCCCCGGCCTCCCGCCGGCGGCGCGACAGTGTCGAACCCAGAGAGGCAACACGATGAAGCGTTCCTTCACCATCTCCGCAGCCGCCGTGGCTGCCGCCGGGCTCCTCGTCCTCAGCGCGAGCAGTGCCGCCGCGCACGTCTCCGTGTCCGCGAGCACGACCGAGGCCGGCAGCTACTCCGTCCTCACCTTCGCCGTCCCCCACGGCTGCGGTGACTCCGCGACGACCGCGCTCGCGATCCAGGTCCCGGACGCGCTGCACAGCGTGACACCGACGGTCAACCCGGGCTGGGACATCGAGCAGGTCACCGAGCCCCTCGACCCGCCCGCCGACGACGGCCACGGCGGCCGGCTCACCGAGCGGGTCGCCCAGGTCGTCTACACCGCCCACGAGCCGCTGCCGACGGACCACCGGGACACCTTCGAGCTGTCCGTCCGGGTGCCGGACACCCCGGGCGAGACGCTCACCTTCCCCGTGGTGCAGAGCTGCGAGGAGGGCGAGGCACCGTGGGTCCAGGTGCCCGCGGACGGGCAGGACGCCGGCGAGCTCGACATGCCGGCGCCGGTCATCACCCTGACCGCCGCGCCGGACGTCGCGGTCGAGCGGCCGGCCGCCGCCGCGGACGGGCTGACCGACACCGCCGCCGACGACGCGGGCGACGGGGGCGACGCCGGAGCCCCGCCGGTGGTCTCCTGGGTCGCGCTCGGAGCGGGGGTCACCGGGATGCTGCTCGGTGGTCTGGCCCTGACGCGCGCACGTCGCACGGGCTGACGGGCGATGACGGTCCAGCGTGTCCGCCGGGCCGTGCTGGCGCTCGCTGCCGCGGTGGCCGGGGTGCTGCTGACGTTCGCGTCGGCCGCCCCGGCCACCGGGCACGCGGTGCTGCTCGGCACGGACCCCGCCGACGGCGACGTCCTGCCCGCTCCCCCGGGGCTCGTCACCCTGACCTTCGACGAGGCCGTACGCGCAGACGAGGGAGGCGTGCGCCTGCTCGACGCCACCGGCCAGGTCCTTCCAGCGCCGGTCAGCTCGGTCGACGGGACGGTCGAGCTCACGGTGCCGCACGACCTCGCCGACGGGAGCTACGTCGTCGACTGGTCGGTCGTCTCGGCGGACGGCCACCCGGTCGGCGGTGCCTTCACCTTCGCCGTCGGGGAGCCCTCCGCCGAGGCTCCCGTAGCCGCGGCCACCTCCGGCCCCTCCCTCGTCGAGGTCCTCCACCAGGGCGGCAGGTCGCTCACCTACGTCGGGATCCTCGGTGCCGCCGGCCTCGTGCTCTTCCGGGTGCTGCTGCTCGACCCGGCCGCGGCCCCCGCCCGGGGCCCGGCGTTGCGGCTGGCGGCGCTCCTCGCCGGGGTCGCCCTGCTCGGCCTGCTCCTCCACTTCGCCGCCGGTGGGGCCTGGCGCGCAGGAGCCGGTGCCGCCGGCCTCGTCGACCTCGACCTGCTGTGGCACAGCCTCGTCTCCACCCCCGTCGGCCTCGCGACCGCGGTGGCCGTCGTGGGCCTCCTGCTCGCGCTCGGACCGGGCGACAGCCCCGCGGGTCGGGTCGTCGCGTGCGGCGGCGCCGTCCTGGCCCTCCTCTCGCTGCCGCTCACCGGCCACAGCCGGTCC
>DAHVRG010000244.1 GCA_027322565.1 Georgenia sp. | reverse complement strand
GACCTCTTCCATGCCATGGAAGCGCGCTACCAACTGCGCCATAGCCCCGCGATCCGAGGACGAGTCTAGACGACGCAGGACCCCGCTGACCAATCCCGGGACGGTGGCACCGACCACACTCTCAGCCCTGGAGGTTGTGGGCGGTGAGCCGCCACCCGGGGCGGCGGCCCGGGTTGGGGCCGACGACCGCCCAGGCACAGTTGTCCAGGCCCGCGAGACCGAACCAGCTCGCGGAGTCGAGGTCGAGCAGGTGGGTCAGCCCCAGGGTGATCGCCGCCCCGTGCGCGACGACGACGAGCACGCCGTCGTCGCCGCCGGCGGCCGCTGCCTCGAGCACCGCCGCCGCCACCCGGCGGCCGACCTCGCGGCGGGAGTCCGCGCCGATCCCCTCGGGCTCCTCCCCCTGCCGCCACGCCCGGAAGGCCTCCGGCCAGCCGGCCTCGATCTCGGCCTGGGTCAGTCCCTCCCAGAGCCCGAAGGACCGCTCCCGCAGCCGCGGCTCCAGCTCCACGGGCAGTCCTGTCAGGTCACCGAGCACCTCGGCGGTGCGCTTCGCCCGCAGCAGGTCGGAGCTGATGATGCGGGTGGGACCGAGCTCGGCGATCCGCGGCGCGGCGATCTCGGCCTGCCGTACACCGGTGGCGTTGAGCTCGATGTCCGACTGCCCCTGCAGGCGTCCGGCCGCGTTGTAGTCGGTCTGTCCGTGCCGCCAGAAGATGATGGTGGGGCCGCTCATGCGAGCGCGCCGGCGTCGTCCCCGTCCGCGGTCTCGTGGAGGTCAGCCGGCAGCTCGATCACCGGGCAGTCCTTCCACAGCCGCTCGAGGGCGTAGAACTCGCGGTCCTCGGCCTGCTGCACGTGGACGACGATCTCCCCGTAGTCGAGCAGCACCCAGTGCGCCTCCACGAGCCCCTCCTTCCGCAGCGCCTTGACACCCTCGTGGTGCAGCGCCTCGTCGACGGCGTCGACGATCGCGCGGACCTGCCGGTCGGTGGCGCCGGAGGCGACGACGAAGGCGTCGGTGAGCACGAGCCGCTCACTGACGTCGAGGGCGACGATCTCCTCGGCCTTCCGCTCGGCTGCGGCTCGGGCAGCAACGACGGCCAGGTGGCGTGATCTCTCGTCAGCGGGCACGGGGCTCCTCATGGTCGGTGGTGATGGCGGCGGGCGGGGACGCGAGTCCCTGCGCGCCGTCGTCGAGCGCCTGGTCGGCAAGGAGCCAGATGAGCGCGCCGATGACGACGGCGACGAGGACGAGGACGGCGACCTTGACCGCTGTCACGGCCGGGTTGGGCCGGTCCGGTCCGGGGTCGGGCTCGACCGCGGCCGGCTCCATCCGGGAGCGCCGGCTGGGGAGCTCGGACCTCGCGGAGTCGGGGGTCGCGCCGGAGATGCTGCTGATGGCGATCCACTGTGGCCGCAGCGGGAAGGCCGCCCCGTCCGCGGTGGTGCCGCCGGTGCTCGCGGTGGACGGTGCGTCGAGCCGCGGCACAAGTGCGGTGGGGTCGGCGGGGACGGGCCCGGCGCGGCCGGGGCCCGTGGGGTCACCGGCTCCGTTCCCGGCGCCGCCGGGGCGGGGGGCGACGGGGACGTCCGGGGCCGGCGCGGAGGCGTCTGCGGCGGCGCGCCGCCGCACCGGTGGCTGGGGCAGGGCGGCGCTCCTGCCCGGCACGGTGCCGTCGACCTCGGTCGGCCCCAGCTCGACGGAGAAGGTCTCGTGCGTGTCCCACGGCGCGGAGGGCTCCTGCGGTGCGGCGGCCTCCGGTTGCGGGGCCGCCGGCCGCCCGGACTGCCGCGGCGCGTCCGGCCGGACGACGGGCTGGACGCCGGTCAGCCGGCCGGTGGAGTCGAGCGACCGCACCCCCTGCGCGGTACCCGGTGTGCGGACGACCGGCCTGCGCGCCGTCGCCGTCCGCTCCTGAGGGGACTCCTCCGGCGCGGCGGACGCGCTCGCGGCGCGCTCGCGCAGCGAGCGCCGGCTGGGGAGCCGAGGAGTGTCCGACGACGCGCGACCCGTGGTCGGTGCCGACGTCTCCGCCGTCCCGGCCGAGGGACCGGACCCGGGCGTCGGTGCCGACGTCCCGGCCGACCGGGAGACCGCGGCCCCGGCGGTGGCTCCGGTAGCGGCGGGGCGCGACCGCACCCCGGTGGCCGAGGGATCGGCGACCGCCCGCTCGACGGCCTCCTCCAGCGCCCGGCGGGCGGCGGCCTCGGCCTCCCGGCGGCGCAGCTCCCGGCGGGTCAGGGGACGGTCGGCCGTCGGCGCCCCGGCGGCCTGTGCCGCCGCCTGCTCGGCCTCCCGTCGACGGCGCCGCTCCCCTACCGGGCGGTCCGTCTCCTCTTCCATGGGTCCTGCCTCCTCCATCACACCGTGGCCTGCGGCTGTCCGCTCGGTTCGGTGGCCGGGGACAGGTACAGGCCGTGCTTGTGGATGTACTGGACCACGCCGTCCGGGACCAGGTACCACACCGGCATCCCCGAGCGGACCCGCTCCCGGCAGTCGGTCGACGAGATCGCCATGGCGGGCACCTCGAGCAGCGAGACGCCGTGGCTCGGGAGGCCGGCGTCGTCGAGGTGGTGCCCCGGACGGTTGACACCGACGAAGTGCGCCAGCGCCCAGAGCTCGTCGACGTCCTTCCAGGAGAGGATCTCCGGGAGGACGTCGGCCCCGGTGATGAAGTAGAGCTCGGCGTCCGGGTAGGCCGCGTGGAGGTCGCGGAGGGTGTCGATCGTGTAGGTGAGCCCCGGCCGGTCGACGTCCACGCGCGAGACCTTGAACCGGGGGTTCGACGCCGTCGCGATCACCGTCATGAGGTAGCGGTGCTCGGCCGGCGTCACCTCCCGGTCCTGCTTGAACACCGGCTCGCCGGTCGGCACGAACAGGACCTCGTCCAGCGAGAACACGTCGGCGACCTCGCTGGCGGCCACGAGGTGACCGTGGTGGATGGGGTCGAAGGTGCCTCCCATGACCCCGATCCGACGCGCCTGGCGCTCCGTCATCCTCAGCGGCGGCGCGTGTGCACGTTGCGGTAGCCCAGCGCGAACAGCAGCATGAGCAGGAAGATCGCGAAGGCGACGATGCCGTAGAGCTCGGCCGGCATCGGCAGCTCGCGGGCGTGCTCCTCGGTCTGCTGCGCGAGGTTCACGAGTGAGCTGGTCATGGTGGTGTGCTTCCTTCCGTCGAGGCGTGCTGACGATTGTCCCACGGACCGGGACGTGGTGGCCGAGGCGGGCTACCCCCGCACGTGGCCGTCGCCGACCACGATCCACGTCGTCGTCGTCAGCTCGCCCAGGCCCATCGGGCCCCGGGCGTGCAGCTTCTGGGTGGAGATCCCGATCTCCGCGCCGAGGCCGAACTGGCCGCCGTCGGTGAACCGGGTCGAGGCGTTGACGATGAGGGCGGCGGAGTCGAGCTCGCGGGTGAACCGCTCGGCCGCCCGGAGGTTCGTCGTGCAGATCGCCTCGGTGTGCCCGCTCGACCAGCGCCCGATGTGCTCCAGGGCGGCGTCGAGGTCGTCGACCACCCGCACGGCGAGGTCGAGGCTGAGGTACTCGGTGGCCCAGTCCGTGTCCGTGGCGGGGACCACCTCGACACCCTCCGGCGCGAGGGTTGCCGCGGCCTCGTCGGCGTGGATCCGCACGCCCGCCTCGCCGAGCGCGGCGAGCGCGGCGGGGAGGAAGGTCGGGGCCACCTCTCGGTGGACGAGCAGCGTCTCGGCCGCGTTGCACACGCCGGGGCGCTGGGTCTTGGAGTTGAGAAGGATGGTCACCGCCTGGGCGACGTCGACGTCCGCGTCGACGTACACGTGGCAGTTGCCCACACCGGTCTCGATGACCGGCACGAGCGACTCCCGGACGACGGTCTGGATGAGGTCGGCCCCGCCGCGCGGGACGAGGACGTCGACCAGCCCGCGGGCGCGCATGAGCTCGACCGCGCCGGCCCGGCCGTGGGCGTCGATCGACTGCACGAGCTCTGCGGGCAGGCCCTGCGCCTCGAGCGCCTCGCCGAGCACGGCGACGATGGCGGCGTTGGAGGACGCTGCCGCGGAGCCCCCGCGCAGGATGACCGCGTTACCGGACTTCAGCGCCAGTCCCGCGGCGTCCACCGTGACGTTGGGCCGCGCCTCGTAGATCATCCCGACGACACCCATCGGGACGCGCACCTGGCGCAGGACGAGCCCGTTGGGCAGGGTCGAGCCGCGGACCACCTCCCCCACCGGGTCCGGCAGGCCCGCGAGCTCCCGGAGCGCGTCGGCGATGCCGGTGATCCGGGCGGCGTCGAGAGCGAGGCGGTCGAGCAGCGCCTCGCTCATCCCGTTCCCCCGGCCGCGCTCGAGGTCCTCGGCGTTCGCCGTGACGATGCGCTCGGTGGCGGCGACGAGGGCGTCGGCCATGGCGTGCAGGGCGGCGTCCTTCGTCGCGCGGGTGGCGGTCGCGAGCACCCGCGAGGCGCGCTTGGCTGCGCGTGCGGCGGTCTCGACGGCGGCGCGCACGTCGGTGGTCGGCGTCGGCTGGGCCGGGTCGGCGACGAGGTGGGCGGGCTCGAGCACAGGCGTGTCCGTCATGCCCCAAGGGTAGGCCGGATGACGTGGCGTCCGGAAGGACGTCTCGCCGCACGAGGCGCAGGAGCCGCGGGGCTTGCTCCCCGGTCAGGTGCCCCGCCGCGGGTGCCCGGGGTACGCGAAGTACGCTAGTGGGGTGACCTCCCCCCACACGACGTCGACCTCACCGCCGGTCGGCACACCCCCGACCCCCGCGCGGGAGCTCCTCGTCGACCGGCTGACGTGGGGCCTGGCCGTCGCGAACCTCGTCGCCCAGATCGGCATCATCCTCACCGGGGGCGCCGTCCGGCTCACCGGGTCCGGGCTCGGCTGCTCCCAGTGGCCGATGTGCGAGCCGGGGTCCTTCACCCCCGAGTTCCACGACGCGATGTCCTTCCACGCGATCGTCGAGTTCGGCAACCGCACCCTGACCGGCGTGCTCGGCGTCATCGCGCTCGCCCTCGTCTGGGCCGTGTACCGGCGCGAGCCCACGGCCTCCCGCCCGGCGGCGCTCAAGCGGCTGGC
>DAHVRG010000103.1 GCA_027322565.1 Georgenia sp. | reverse complement strand
CGCCCCGGCGCCGATCACGGCACCGTTCAACACGATCGACCCCGACGAGATCAGGGCGCCGTCACCGATGGTCGCGCCCTCCACGTGCGCGTTGTGGCCCACCACGCAGTGCTCGCCGAAGATCGTCGGCTCCGCCTCGGCGTCCTTGTCGGTGGGGCAGGCCACCCGGACGATGTCGCAGCCCGAGGCGGTGAGCTCGGCGATCTGCTGCAGCGTGGCGTTGATGTCGTGCGTCTTCGTCGTCGTCATCGACTGCACGGTGATCGGTGCGTCACCACCGACCTCGACGTCACCGACCCGGATCTTGCGGGTCGGCTTGCGGGCAGCCAGCACGGGTGGCTGCTCCTTGACGGTCGGCATGCCCAGGGAGATCGGAGTACTCACCCGGCCAGTATCCCCTACCGGCACGACCGCGCGCACGGGTCAGCCGGAGAGCGTGACCGGTCGCACGATGTCGGCGTAGGCGAGGAGCAGGCTCATCCCCACCATGACGATGACGACGACGTAGGTCACCGGCAGCAGCCGGGCGACGTCGACCGGGCCGGGGTCGGGCCGGTGCCGCCACACCGCCACCCGGCGGCGGAGGCCCTCCCACAGCGCCCCGGCGATGTGCCCCCCGTCCAGCGGCAGCAGCGGGACGAGGTTGAAGACGAACAGCGCGAGGTTGAGCGAGGCGAGCAGGCCGAGCATGTCGGCGGTCCGCTCGGCGACGCCGTAGCGATCGCTGTCGATCGAGGCGATCTCCCCCGCGAAGCGGCCGACGCCGACGAGGCCGACGACCCCGGGGTCGCGGTCCTCCTGCCCGAAGGCGGCCTGCGCGACGTCGACGATCCGCTGCGGGAGGGTGAGGACGACGTCGACCGTCGCGCCGAGTGCCACGCCGACCCGGCCGGGCACGGCGCCGAGCGGCTGCGGCTCGAGGGCGGCCAGCGGCCCGATCCCGACGAAGGGCTGCGGCTCGGTCACCGGTTCGCCGTCCTCGCCGGTGACGACCTCGCCGTCGACGACGACGGGCCGCTCCACCGTCGCGGCGGTGACGGTGAGGGTGTGCTCCTGCCCGTCCCGGTCGACGACGACGGTGGCGGGGCGGGTCCCGGCCGCGGCGATCGCCGCGCGGACGTCGTCCCAGTCGTCGACCGGGCGCCCGTCCCAGGTGAGCACCGTGTCGCCGGGCCGGAGCCCCGCGACTGCCCCCGGCGCGGCCGGGTCGGTGTCGCGGCACTCCGTCGCGGCGGGGTCGGCGGCGAGACACTCCTGGACGCTGCCGAGCGTGGCGGTGTAGGCGGGCACCCCGAACCCGACCATGACGACGCCGATGAGGACGACGGCGATGAGGAGGTTCATCACCGGTCCGCCGAGCATGACGACGAGCTTCCTCGGGACGCTCAGCGCGTAGAAGGTACGGTGCTCCTCCCCCGGTGCCACCTCGGCGAGGGAGTACTGACGCGCCTCCTCGACGAGGGTGGGGCGGCCACCGCGGCCCGGGCGGGCGGTCGAGCCGGCGCGCGCCGGCGGGTACATCCCCACCATCCGCACGTAGCCGCCGAGGGGGACGGCCTTGAGGCCGTACTCGGTCTCGCCGCGGCGGCGCGACCACAGGGTGGGGCCGAAGCCGACGAAGTACTGGCTGACCTTGACGCCGAACCGCTTCGCGGGCACGAGGTGGCCGACCTCGTGGAGCGCGATGGAGACGAGCAGCCCGGCGACAAGGACGAGGACGCCGACGGCGAAGCTCATCGCGCGTCCACCAGCTCCCGGGCGCGTCGCCGGGCCCACGCCTCGGCGGCCTGGACCGTGGCGAGGTCCAGCCCGGCGGCGGGGGCGCCGTCGTGCTCGGCGAGGACTTGCTCGAGGATGTCGGTGATGGCGAGGAAGCCGAGCCGGCCGGCGAGGAACGCGGCGACGCACTCCTCGTTCGCCGCGTTGAACGCCGCCGGGTGGGTCGCCGACGCGGCGGCCGCCTGCCGGGCGAGCCGGACGCCCCGGAAGGTGTCCTCGTCGAGCGGCTCGAAGGTCCAGCTCGTCGGCTCGTCCCAGCGGCACGGCGCGATGACCTGCTGCGGGCGGACCGGCCACGACAGGGCGAGCGCGATCGGCAGCCGCATGTCGGGCGGGGAGGCCTGGGCGATGGTCGAGCCGTCGGCGAACTCGACCATCGAGTGGACGACGGACTGAGGGTGGACGACGACGGTGATGTCCTCGGTCGGCACGTCGAAGAGGAGGTGGGCCTCGATGAGCTCCAGGCCCTTGTTGACCAGGGTCGCGGAGTTGACCGTGACGACCGGCCCCATGTCCCACGTGGGGTGGGCCAGCGCCTCCGCGGCGGTGACGTCGGTGAGCTCCGCGCGGCGCCGCCCGCGGAACGGGCCGCCGGAGGCGGTGAGGACGAGCCGGGCGACCTCGGCGTGCGTGCCGGAGCGTAGCGCCTGGGCCATCGCGGAGTGCTCGGAGTCGACCGGGACGATCTGGTCGGGGTGCTGCCGGGCGGCCCGGACCAGCGCCCCGCCGACGACGAGGGACTCCTTGTTCGCCAGCGCCAGCCGCGAGCCGGCCCGGAGCGCGGCCAGGGTCGGCTCCAGCCCGACCGAGCCGGTGACGCCGTTGAGGACGACGTCGCTCCCCGTCCCCGCGAGCTCGGCGACGGCGTCGTCCCCGACGTGGACCTCGACCGGCGGAGCGGACCGGCCCCGCTCGGCGGCGACCGCCGCGACGGCGTCGCGGACCTCGCCGGCGTCACCGCGGGAGACGGCCACGCGCGGGACGTCGTGGTCGACCACCTGCTCGGCCAGCAGCCGCAGGTTGCCGCCACCGGCGGCGAGCGCCTCGACCACGTAGCCGCCCCGGGCGACGACCTCCAGCGCCTGGGTGCCGATGGACCCGGTGGAGCCGAGGAGCGTGAGCGTGGTCATTCGACGGCCAGGAGCACCTCGACGGCACGGTCGAGGTACGCGTCGACGACGCCCTCGGCGTAGGCCGTGGAGCGACGTGCGGAGGGGAAGGTCGCGGTGCGGATCTCGGCGGCGGTGAGGTCGCCGTTGGCATCGAAGTACTCGATGAGCCGGTCCATGAGCTCGTCGACGGCGTCCCGGTCGTAGCCGCGGCCCTTCTCGGGCGGGGCGAACCGCTCACCGGCCGGGCGGACCAGCCGCGGATAGAGGGTGGTGGCGAGCTCGGCGATCCGGTCCATCCACGCCTGCTGGCCCTCCCGCGCGATGAACGCGTCGCGGCGCCGCTGGACGATCGCTGCTTCGAGCCGGTCGAGGGCGGAGTCGACCGAGCCGGTCGCGTACCCGCCGCGGACGAGGTCGAAGGCCACCGACCGGACATCGGCCTCGGTCAGCCCGTTGTCGCCGACCGTGCCCGCCTCGTACTCCCGGCGGGCCCGGGCGAAGAACTCGTCGACCTGCTCACGGTGGTACCCGGTGCTCATCCGTCCGACGACGGGGAACGGGCTGCTCATCGCGTGGGCTCCTTCACCTTGGGGGCGGTGGCGGCCAGCGCCTCGGCCGCGAGCTGCCCGCAGGCGCCGTCGATGTCGCTGCCGCGGGTGTCGCGCACGGTCGTCGGGATGCCGGCGCGGCGCAGCGTCCGCACGAAGGTCTCCTCGACGGCGGGGTCGGAGGCGGTCCACCGGGAGCCGGGCGTGGGGTTGAGCGGGATGGGGTTGACGTGGACCCAGCCGCGACCGCGGGCGAGGAGCTCGTCCGCGAGCAGCTGGGCGCGCCACCCGTGGTCGTTGATGTCCCGGATGAGGGCGTACTCGATGCTCACCCGGCGCCCGGTCGCCTCGAAGTAGCGGTGGGCGGCGTCGAGCAGCTCGCCGACCTTCCACCGGGAGTTGATCGGGATGAGGTCGTCGCGCAGCCCGTCGTCGGGGGCGTGGAGCGACACGGCGAGGGTGACCGGCAGGCCCTCCCGGGCGAGCTTGTCGATCGCCGGGACGAGGCCGACGGTCGAGACGGTGACATTGCGGGCGGAGAGCCCGAAGCCCGCGGGGCTCGGCTCGACCATCCGGCGCACCGCGTCGACGACGGCGCGGTAGTTGGCCAGCGGCTCCCCCATCCCCATGAAGACGACGTTCGTCAGCCGGGTCGCTCCGTCGGTGAGGAGGCCGTCGCGGCAGGCGGCGGCCGCCATCCGCACCTGCTCGACGATCTCGGCGGTCGACAGGTTGCGGGTGAGCCCCTGCTGTCCGGTCGCGCAGAACGGGCAGGCCATGCCGCACCCGGCCTGGGAGGAGACGCACAGCGTGGCGCGCTCGGAGTACCGCATGAGCACCGACTCGACCTTGGCGCCGTCGAAGAGGCTCCACAGCGTCTTGCGGGTGGCGCCGGCGTCCGCCTGGAGGGTGTGCACCTCGGTGAGCAGCTCGGGCAGCAGCTCGTCGACGAGCTGCCCCCGGTCCCGCGCGGGCAGGTCGCTCATCGCTGCGCCGTCCCGGGTGAGGTGGGTGAAGTAGTGGCGCGAGAGCTGGTCGGCGCGGTAGCCGGGCAGCGCCCGCTCCCGCAGCACCTGGGCGCGGTCCTCCCGGCTGAGGTCGGCGAGGTGGCGGGGCGGCTTGCCGCGGCGGCGGGCGGTGAACGTCAGCCGGGGACGGTCACCGGCGGCGCCGGGCGTCGGGGGCAGGGAGGCGGTCGTCGACATGGCGGGGCTGATTCTTCCAGATCTTCCTGAAGGTCAGCTGACGAACGTCGTCAGGAGGAGGTAACCGACAGGGGCGGTCATGAGCATGGAGTCGATGCGGTCGAGGATGCCGCCGTGGCCCGGGAGCAGCGTCCCCATGTC
>DAHVRG010000209.1 GCA_027322565.1 Georgenia sp. | reverse complement strand
CCAACCGGCTGATGAAGCAGGCCCGCCTGCCCTGACCCGGCGTCACCAGCGGGCGTCAGAGCACGGGCAGGGCCCAGGTGACGAGCACGCCCGACATCGCCAACCCGACCAGGGCGGCGGGTACCGCCGCTGCCCGCCGGGCGGTGGTGAGCCGCCGCCACCGGGTCGCGGCACGGACCAGCCAGACCGCACCGAGCACGAGGACGACGGCGGTCGCCGCCCGCAGCACCCACACCGCGGTGCCGTTCGCGGCCAACCAGTCGGTGGAGCCGGTGAGCAGCGGCGACAGCGCGTACAGCGGGGTGGCGACCGCCAGCGCGAGCGCGCCGAGGGACCAGCCGAGCGCCACCGGGCGGGAGACGGCCATCGCCACGGCACGCCCGCGTCGGCGCCACCATGCGGCCCGCACCGCCCCGATGAGGGCGACGCCGGTGAGCACCGCGGTCCCCACGGCGGCCGTGCCGACGAACCGCTGGTCCGCCCACCACGGGGCGGGCACGAGCGTCTGCTCGAGCATCCCCCGGTCGCCGCGGAGCAGGAGCACCGACCCGCTCTCCGTCTCGACCCCGGCGATGCACCCCTCGTCGTCGCACCACCGCCCGGGCGTCTCCGCCGGGCGCAGCAGCCGGTCGCCGAGGCGCAGGTCGTCACCGTCGCGGGTGACCGAGACCTGCCCGAGCAGGGAGCGGAGCGCCAGCTCGGGGCCGCCGCCGAAGAGCCGCTCGTGGAAGGTGCCGACCGGCGTCGCCGGCTCCCCGACGCTTGCCCAGGCCGGCGCGACGGCGGGCCGCCCGCCGGCGGGCAGCGGGTCCGACGGTGCCCGGCCGGTACGCACCGCCCACCCGGCGACGGCGTCGAGGACGTCGGAGGCGAGGTCGGCGGCCGCGGCGTCCTCGGTGGTGACGGCTGCGAACACGCCGATCTCGGCGTCTGGGACGAGGGCGAACCAGGCGAGCCCGTTGGCGCCGGCGTGCTCGAGGACCCGGGCCTCGGCCCGCCACGACTCGAAGAAGACCTGGGTGTGCCCGCCCCCGCCGTGGGCCGGGCGGACGGCGACGGTGGTCGCCTCGTCGACGACCTCCGCCGGCAGGGCGTCCTGCTCCGGGTCGAGGAGCGTGTGCAGCAGCGCGGCGGCGTCCCGGGCGGACCAGGTGAGGGACGCGGCCGGTCGCTCGGCGACCGGCGGCCAGACCGTGCCCCGCCAGCCGGAGCCCTCCCGGGTCGCGAGGACGACGTCGCCGGGCTCGTCGCTCGGGCCGTGGAAGTCGGCGGTGGTGGCCCCGACCGGGCCGAGCACCCACTGCGCGACCGCGTCGTCGAACGTCCCGCCGGTGGCGTCCTCGATCGCCGCGCCGAGGAGCGCGTGGGCCTGCAGCGGCGAGTAGTGCAGCCCGGTCCCGGTCGGGTGACGCAGCACGGGCGGGTGTGCCTCGAGGGCGCCGCGCAGGTCGGTGTCGTCGACCGCGTCCGGTTCGGGGTGGAAGAGCACCGACTCCGCGAGGCCGGAGTGGTGGGTGAGCAGGTGCCGGCCGGTCACCGGCGTGCGGGTGGTCCGCTCGTCACGCACGGGCAGGTCGGCCCGGATGTCTGCGTCCAGGTCGAGCAGCCCCTCGTGGTGGAGGGTAAGTGCGGTCAGCGCGGTCACGACCTTGGAGACCGAGGCGACCGGGGTGCGCGAGTCCGGGGTGAGCGGGGTACCGGCGGTCGGGTCGGCCTCGCCCCAGGCCTCCAGCACGAGCGGTCCCTCCGGGCCGACGACGGCGACCATCCCACCCGGCGTCGTCTCGCCGACGTGCTCGGTGACGAGCACGTCGAGCTCCTCGTGCAGCGTGGCGACGTCGCCGCCGGCGACGGTGGGCGCGAGGGCCGCAGCAGGCGCGCCGAGCCCGCCCAGGGCCAGGCCGGTGGCGGTGAGGACGGTGCCGAGAGCGGCGAGGAGACGGACGCGGAGCGGACGGGTGGTAGACACCGACCTTTTTTAACACACCCGTATTACGATGCCCTCATCGGTCGGGAGGGAGGTGGGCGGTGCCGAGGATCGTCGACCACGAGGAGCGGCGGGCCGAGCTCGTCGCCGCGGCCCTGCGCGTCATCACCACCGAGGGGTTCGCTGCCGCCTCCGTACGGCGCGTCGCGCAGGAGGCCGGCCACTCCCCAGGGTCGTTGCGGCACTACTTCCCGCGCCAGGACGCGCTCGTCGAGGCAGTGCTCGCCGAGGTCACCGAGGTCGCGGCCACCCGGCTCCTCCCCCTCGTCCTCGCGCTCGAGGCGGCCGGCCCGGACGAGGTGGTCGACGCCGCGTGCGCCCTGCTCGAGGGCCTCCTGCCGCTGGACGCCGCGCGGGCCACCGAGTGGTCGGTGTGGAGCGCGCTCGTCGACCCGCCCGCCGCCCCGGACGCGCTCGAGCGCTGGCGGCACGCCGGGTGGACGGGCACGCGGCACCAGTGCCGGCAGGTGGTGCGCAAGCTCGCGGCTCCGGTGCCGCGGCCCGTGCCCAGCGACCCCGCGGTCCCCGGGACGGCGGAGATCCTCGCGAGCACCACGGACCTGGCACCGCTGGCGGACCCCGTCGCCGAGGCGCGCGCCGGCGTCCTGCACGCCGTCGTGGACGGGCTGTCCGTGCAGCTCATGACCCAGCCCACCGAGCTCTCGCGCAAGGAGGCCCGGCGCGTGCTGCGCAGGGCCGTCGTCGACGTCGCCGGCGGGTGAGCGGGGCCTACGCCATCCCGGCGAGCTCGGCCATCCGGGCCCGTCCCGGCGCCATCGACGTCCGCAGCCGGTCCCGCACGGCGGCGAGCGCGGCGCCGTCGTCGTAGTCGGCGGGCACGTGCGTCGGGTTGAGCGCGATGTCCTTCGCCCACGCCTTGATCGTCGGGTCCTCGCTGAACGCGGCGCTCGACCGGCCCCCGATGACCTGCATCTCCAGCCAGTCGAGGGGCGTGTTGGAGTAGGGCGTCGGCCGGCACACCCGGTTCTTCTCCTCGTCGGAGTCCATCGTCGCCTCGACGAAACCGATGAGCGCCGCACCGAAGCAGGGGAAGCCGGTGCGGATCGCCTGGAGGGTGATGGCCTCCGGCCGCCAGACGGGGACAAGCGGCGGGTACCTCAGCCCCGGCGCCGCGGCGTGGACGACGACGGCGTCGGTGGCGAGCGGGACGGTGCCGTTCGTGCACACCATGCGGCCGCGCTCCACGGAGTGGACGTGCCCGAGCCGCATGACGTTCTCGATGGTGCGCAGCCGCTCGAGCTCCCACTCGGCGAGCGTCGGCGTCTTGGCCATCGTCGGGGTGACGGAGCGGTCGATCCGCACGAGCACGCCGCGCTCCTCCAGGCCGAGGAAGAGCTCGTCGATCGAGGGGGCAGCCGCCGCCACCTCCATGATGTCGGCCGCCATCCCGAGGAAGATCGCGGGGTTGGGCTGGACGACGGCGCGGTTGAGCATCCACGGCTCACGGGGGCGCACCCAGGTGATGTCGTCCGGCTCCACCCCGTTGGCGAGCAGCCAGACGCACGCGTCGGTCGCCGTCTTGCCCGCGCCGACGACGACGTACTGGGAGGGTGCCTCCTCCAGGGTGACGAGGTCGTTGACCGGGACGACCCGAGCGCCGTCGTCGACGGCGAAGGGCGGCGGAGTCTCGGCGGGGATGGCTGGGGCGAGGTAGTGGGCGTCGACCACCCGCGCGTCCCCGACGTCGTACTCGACGCCGGAGATCCGCGAGACGAACCGCCCCTCCCCCAGCCACTCGCAGGCCGGGAAGAACTCGACCCTCCCGGACGGCAGCAGCCGCTCGGCCAGCACCCGGCCGTAGTACGCGCAGATCTCCGGGGCGGTCGCCCGCTCGTGCAGCCCACGCTCCGGTCCGCGCTCCTGGAGCCGGCCACCGCCGAGGAGCGTGGAGGGGACGCCGTAGAACGCGGACGCCTGGTGCAGCCGGACGAAGGGGTAGGCCTCGAGCCAGTGCCCGCCGGGGGCATGCCGCCGGTCGACGAGGGCGACGCGGACGTCGGCGTGCTCCACCAGGGCGTCGGTGAAGGCCATCCCCATGGCACCGGCGCCGACGACGACGTAGTCGGCCGCGATCGCGCCCACGTCGAAAAGCGTCCTCGCCTCGGGGGACGCGGTCAAGGGGCAGCGGGGCGCAGATGGGCGGGGCCCTGCACCCGTGTGGTGCAGGGCCCCGCTCGCTCAGGTCAGGACGTCACGGCGTGCGGCGCAGGCCGAGGGTGTCCTTCCCGTCCCCGTCCCAGTCCCCGACGAGGACCTCGTCCTCGGCGCGGCCGAAGAACACGGAGAAGTCGGCCGGGCCGCCGCGCAGGGAGTTCTTCACGAAGTACTGCGCACCGCGCCGCACCGCGAAGGTGTCCCTGCCGTCGCCGTCCCAGTCCCCGGCGATGACGTCGTCGGTGGCGCGGCCGTAGGTGAAGACCGCATCGGCCTGCCCGCCGCGCAGCGCGTTCCTCACGTGGTAGGTCGCCCCACGGCGCACCGCGAAGGTGTCCCGCCCGTCGCCGTCCCAGTCCCCGACCAGGACGACGTCACCGGCGCGGCCGTACCGGAAGACGTGGTCCGCCTCCCCGCCGCGCAGAGAGTTCTTCACGTGGTAGGTCGCCCCGCGGCGCACCGCCAGCGTGTCGACACCGTCGCCGTCCCAGTCCCCGACCAGGACGACGTCATCGGCCCGGCCGTAGGCGAACACGCTGTCCGCCGGCCCACCCCTGGCGGCGTTGTTGACGAAGTACCGGTTGCCGCGGCGCACGGTGATGGTGTCCCTGCCGTCCCCGTCCCAGTCCCCGATGAGCACCTCGTCGGTGTGCC
>DAHVRG010000193.1 GCA_027322565.1 Georgenia sp. | reverse complement strand
GTGATGGCGCTGATGGCCTACCGCGCCTTCGGGGAGCAGATCGACTACCCGATGGCCTCGACGGTGGCGATCCTCATGGGCGTCGTCGAGCTCGTCGTCATCGCCGTCGTGCTGCTGTGGCGCTCGACGCTCTACAAGGGCTCCACGGGAGGGAAGGGCTGATGGCCACCATCGAGAAGGTCGACACCGCCGCCGGGCCCCGGCGCCGGCTCGCGGCCGCGCCGAGCACCTGGGTGGTGTGGTTCCTCGTCGCGGTGTTCTTCGTCTTCCTCGTCGGGATCCTCGTCTCGGTCCTGGTCGACTCCTTCGCCGGACAGTGGTTCGGCACGTGGTGGCCCGCGGAGCTGACGACGGACTGGTACGCCGCCGCCTGGGACCGCTTCGACCTCACCCACGTCCTCGGCGTGACACTCGGGGTGGCGACGGCCGTCGTCGTGCTGTCCGTGCTCATCGGGGTGCCGGCCGCCTACCTGCTGGCGCGCCGCGACTTCCCCGGCAAGCGGCTCGTCACGCTGCTCTTCCTGCTGCCGATCATCATCCCGCCGATCACCTACGGCATCCCCCTCGCCACCGTGATGTACAACATGGGGCTCGGCCGCACGGTCACCGCGGTCGTGCTGGTCAACCTCGTGCCCTCGGTGCCGTTCGTCATCCTCACGATGACGCCGTTCATCGAGCAGATCAACCCGGCCATCGAGAACGCCGCCCGGATGTGCGGCGCGACGATGCGGCACGTGTTCCTGCGCATCCTCGCTCCCCTGCTCGTCCCCGGGATCCTCGCCTCGGCGATCCTCGTACTGGTACGTACGGTGGGGATGTTCGAGCTGACGTTCCTCGTCTCCGGCCCGCGGTCGGACACCCTGGTGGTGTCGATCTACCGGGCGATGACGTCGGCCGGCGGCGCCGAGGCGCGGCAGCTGGTCTCCTCGATGGCGGTGCTCTACACCGGCACGATGCTCGTCATCCTCATCGTCGCGCTGCGCTTCATCAACCCCACCCAGCTCGTCGCCCGCGTCCAGGACGCCAAGGACGACTGACCACCGCGCGAGAGGTGCTCTTCGGGAACCTCTCCCCCGACGAGGCGGCTGCGCAGCTGACCACCGACGTGGAGGCGATGATCGAGTAGCCGCCCGCGGCTCCGGAGCACCGATAACCTCTGGTGGGCCACCTCGCCCGGGCGTACCGTGCCGCCATGACGGTGCACGTCCGCTGGGCAACGGTGTCCGACGCCCGGGAGGTCGCGCGCCTCCTCCACGACTTCAACACCGAGTACGACACGCACTCCCCCGGAGTCGACGTCCTCACCGACCGCCTCGTGGAGCTCCTCGGTGCCGGGAGCACCTCGGCGCTGCTCGCCGGTGACCCGGCCGTCGCCGTCGCCCTGCTCACCTCCCGCACGAACGTCTGGTACGACGGGCCGGTGCTCCTGCTCGACGAGCTGTACGTCGTGCCCGGCCGGCGCGGCCAGGGCATCGGGACGGCGCTCATGGAGCGGCTGCTCACCGACGCCACCGCCGCGGGGGTCTCGCTCATCGAGGTCAACGTCGACGAGCCGGACGTCGACGCCCAGCGCTTCTACCAGCGCCACGGGTTCACCAGCGGTGAGAACCCGCCCACCGCGCGGGCCTTCTACTACGAGCGGGAGCTGCGCCCGCCGGTCGGGAGCCAGGGTGCGGGCCGAGCTTGACGAGGACTTCGACGGTCCGGGGCTCGACCGCTCCGTGTGGCTCCCGCACTACCTGCCGGCGTGGAGCTCACGGGACGCCACGGCCGCCGCCCATGACGTCGCCGGCTCCCGGCTCCGCCTGTTCATCCCGCCGGACCAGGGCCTGTGGTGTGCCGGTGACCACCGGCCCGACATGCGTGTCTCCGCGATCCAGTCCGCCAGCTTCTCCGGCCCGGTCGGGAGCACGGTCGGCCAGCAGCCCTACCGGGAGCGCCTCACCGTGCGGGAGGAGCAGCCACCGTTCTGGGGCTGCACCCCGCGGTACGGCCGCATCGAGATGCGCGCCCGGGCCGACCTGCGGCCGGGCTCGATGGCGGCGTTCTGGCTGGTCGGGCTGGAGGACCGCCCGGAGCGCTCGGCGGAGATCTGCGTCATGGAGGTGTTCGGCGACGCGCTCGAGCCGGGCCGGTGGGCGGCGGTCGGGATGGGCCTGCACGCGTTCCGTGACCCGCACGTCGTCGAGGACTTCACCGCCGTCCGGCTGCCGATCGACGTCGCCGAGCCGCACGACTACGCCGTCGACTGGCGCGAGGACCGCGCCGACCTCCTCGTCGACGGCGTGCTCGTGCGCAGCGTGGCCGGCCCGCCCACCTACCCGGTACAGCTCATGCTCGGGGTCTTCGACTTCCCCGGGACCTCCGAGGACGCACAGTTCGTCCCGGCCCTCGAGGTGGAGCACGTGCGGGTGCGGCCCACCGGCTGAGCGGCCCACCCTAGGGTGGGCCCATGAGCCTCACCGGACTTCTGCGCAACGGGACGTGGACGACACCGCCGGAGTCCGCCGTCGTCGTCGGTGACGAGCTGCACGTCACCGCCACCGAGGGCAGCGACGCGTGGCGGCACACGTCCTACGGGTTCGTCCACGACACCGCGCACGCGCTGCTCGAGCCGCTGCCGGCGGCGGGCGCCGTCGAGGTGGGCTTCCGGCTCGACTACACCGAGCAGTTCGACCAGGCGGGCCTGTTCCTCCGGGTGGCGGAGGACGAGTGGGTCAAGGCCGGGGTCGAGATCTCCGACGGCGCACCGCAGGTCGGCGCGGTGGTCACCCACGGGCACTCCGACTGGTCCGTCGCCCCGGTCACCGAGTGGGCCGGCCGGCGGGTCACCGTGCGGGCGAGCCGCGAGGGGGACGCCGTGACGGTCCGTGCCCGCGTGGACGACGAGCCGTTCCGGCTCGTGCGCGTGGCGTACCTCGACCCCCGCGCCCCGGTCGCGGCCGGGCTGTACTGCTGCGCCCCCACCCGCGGCGGGCTCACGGTGCGGTTCACGGGCTACGCCCGCACCGACCCGGACGCGGCGCTCCACTGACCTGCGCAGGCCGCGGCCCTCACCCGGCCAGCGCCGTCCGGATCCGCTCGGCGTACTGCGCCCGCTCCCCCTCGGCGTACGTGGTCCGCGGCCAGAAGAACCCGCGTAACCCGTCGCCCCTGGCGCGCGGGACGACGTGCGCGTGCAGGTGCGGCACGCTCTGGCTCACGACGTTGTTCATCGCGACGAACGACCCCTGCGCGCCGAGCGCC
>DAHVRG010000186.1 GCA_027322565.1 Georgenia sp. | reverse complement strand
GCCAGCGTCGGCTCGTGGCTCCTCATGACCGCCGCCGGGGGGTGGCAGCGGCTCGAGGCGGTCGCCCTGCAGACGATGACCCCCACGGAGTACACCGACGTGCTCGTGTGGGGACCGGGCGCCGGCGTGCTGCCGACGTCGAGCTTCTGGTGGCTCGGCGTCCTGACCCCGCACAGCGCCACCCCGTTCGACCTCACCTTCACCATCGGGACGTCGCTGGCGCTCCTCGCCGCCTCGGTGCTCCTCGGGCGGGTCGCCGGTCGGCTCGTTGTCCCGCTGGCCGCCGCGGGCAGCATGACGCTGACGCTGTACGCCGGCCACCTGCTCCTCACGAGCCTGCCGCCCCAGCCGGAGAGCGACGTGCTGATCTTCGTGCTCCAGCTGCTCCTCGTCGTCGTCTTCGCGCTGCTGTGGGGGCGGCGCTTCGCACGAGGGCCGCTCGAGACCGGGGTCTGGGTGGTCACGCGGCGGGTCCGGGACCTCATGCTCGCGAGCCCGGGGGCACACGCCGCCACCCGCTCCGGCAGCCGCCGCTAGGGGACCGCCGTGGCCGCGTCCGCGAGCAGGCTGGCCCTCGTCTACCGCGGACCCGCCTCCGCCCCCGGGTGCCCCGAGGCCGTCGCCGAGCTGCTCCGGCGGTCCCGCTGGGGCCTGGAGGTCGCCTACGTCGGCCCGCGCGAGGAGCTCGGCCTCACCGCCGACGTCCTCGCGCGGGCGGCGCTGTACGCGCAGCCGGGTGGCGGGCAGCTGCGCCCGGCCTACCGCCGGCTGCGGCGGCACGCCCCCGCCATCCGGGAGTTCGTGCGGGACGGCGGCCGGTACCTCGGCTTCTGCCTCGGCGGGTACCTCGCCGGGCGGTCCCCTGGCTTCGCCGTGCTGCCCGGCGACACCGACCAGTACATCGCCTCCCCCGGCGCGACCGTCACCGACGAGGCGGAGGTGGTCACCACGGTGCGCTGGCGTGGCGAGCCGCGGCAGCTGTATTTCCAGGACGGTCCGTACTTCACCCTCGACCCCTCGCCGGGCGGGGCCGAGGTGCTCGCGGTCTACGACAACGGGCTCCCCGCTGCGGTGGTGGCGCGCTACGGGAGAGGCGCGGTCGGCGTCAGCGGCCCGCACCCGGAGGCGACCCGCGACTGGTTCACCGACGCCGGCCTGCCGCACACCGCCGCGGACGACCTCGGCCTCCAGCTGCTCGACGAGCTGATGCGCGCATGACACCGCCCGACCCGGAGCTCGCGCTGCCCTGCGAGGTGTGGTGGGCGCAGCTGTCCGGCGACCCGGCCCTCGCCGGGCTGCTCGACGACACCGAGCGCCGCCGGGCGGGCCGGCTCGCGCACCGGAGCGTGCGGGAGCGGTTCGTCACGGCCCGTGCGCTGCTACGGCTCCGGCTCGCCGAACTCGCCGGCACGGCCCCCACCGCGCTCCGGCTCGACACGACCTGCCTGCGCTGCGGGGGCGACCACGGCAAGCCGCGGTTCCTCGGCCCCGGGCCGGACCTCCACTTCAGCATCGCGCACGCCGGGGGCCGGATCGCCGTCGCCGTGACCCGGGACTTCCCGGTCGGGGTCGACATCGAGTCCGTCGCCGGCCGGCAGGCCCACGCGCTCACCGACCTCGGCGCGAGCTTCCTCGCGCCTGCGGAGCTGGCCGACTACCGCGAGCTCCCACCCGGTGCGCGCGCCCGCGCGCTGGCGGTGTGGTGGGCCCGCAAGGAGGCAGTGCTCAAGGCGACCGGCGCGGGACTCACGCTCCCGATGCGGGAGGTCACCGTCACCGCTCCCGGCGACCCTGCCGCGCTGCGGAGCCCCCGGGAAGGGGGCCGCAGGGCGATGGTGGCGCTGCACGACCTCACGCCGCGCGACGGCCACGTCGGCTGCGTCGCGGCGGTCGGGGTCGCCTCCCTCACCGTCACCGAGCACGACGGCGACGAGCTCCTGGCTGGCGCGGCCCCGGGGAGCGGCCGCACCATGCCGTCATGACCCGTCGGCTCGGTGGCCCGCTCGCCGCCCTCCTCGTCCTCACCGGCTGCGCCTCGACGGCCGAGTCGACCGACGCCTGGCCCGCACCGGACCCGTCCCGCCCCGTCGTCGACCTCACCTTCGTCGTCGCGCCCGACCTGCGCTCCGTCGACGGCCGCGAGACGGTCGCCTTCACCCCCGACCGGGACGTGTGCGAGCTCGTCTTCCGGGCCTGGCCGAACAAACCCGCCACCGCCGCCTTCGGGAACTCCCTCGAGGTCGTCGACGTCCGGGTCGACGGCACCCGATCGGCCCCCGTCGTCGCAGCCGCCGGAGCCCCGGAAGGGCGTCCCGGGACGCTGGTCGAGGTGCCCCTCCTCGAATGCGTCCCCGCCGGCGAGAGGGTGCGCGCCGAGCTGACCTTCACCGTGACGCTCGGCGAGGGGACCGACGAGCGGGTGGGGGTCGCCTCCACGGGTGACGCGGCGTGGTTCGCGACCGCGTTCCCGCTCCTGGCGTGGGAGCGGGAACGCGGCTGGGCGACCGACCCGGCCGTCGACGTCGTCGGGGAGATGGCCACGAGCGAGACGTTCGACCTCGCCCGGCTCACCGTCGTCGCGCCCTCCGAGTACGCGGTCCTCGGCACCGGCGCCGTCGAGAGCACCGAGGAGGGCGCCACCGCCGGCAGCACGGTGCACCGCTTCAGCGACCCCGCGGTGCGCGACGTCGCCGTCACCGTCGGGGACCTCGACGTCGTCCACCGCACGGCGGACGGGGTGCAGGTGCACCTGGGCACGCCGCGGACTGGTACCCGGAGCAGCGTCGACCGGTGGCTCGAGGCGATCGAGGCGGCGATCCGCGACCTCACCGCCCACCTCGGTCCGTTCCCCTACTCCGACCTGTGGGTCACCGTCGTCCCCGACCAGACGGACGGGCTGGAGGCGGCGGGGGCGATCCAGTTCGGGGACCTCGACCTGGCGGAGGACGGCTGGCTCGTCACCCACGAGGTCGCCCATATGTGGTTCTACGGCCTCGTGGGCAACAACCAGGCCGCGCACCCGTGGCTCGACGAGTCCTTCGCCACCTACGCCCAGGCCCTCGTCGACGGCGAGGACCTGTCCCGCACCCCCGTCCCGCCCCGGGCCGAGGACCGGGTCGGACAGCCGATGACCGCCTGGGCCGAGCACGAGCGCCCCTCGGCCGCCTATGTCGCCGGGATCTACACCGCCGGCGGCTCCGCCCTCCTCGACGCCCGCCGCCGCGCCGGTCCGCAGCAGTTCGAGGACGCGGTGCGGCAGTACCTCCGGGACAACGCGCACCGGGTCGCCGAGCCGGACGACGTCGCGGCCGCGTTCGCCCACCTGCCCGCCGCCGTGGACGTGCTGCGCGAGGCGGGGGCATTCGGTCCGGCGACGACGACGGACCAGGTGTCATGACCAGTCGGTGACCTCGAACTCGCCGTCGAAGTCGGCGATCAACCACCGCGGGCCGTCGGGGCCGGTCGCCGGGGCGAGCTCGTAGGTGATCTCCTTCGCGACGTCGAACCCGACCGGTCGCCCATCCTGGTGGTACTGCAGCGAGACGTCGTGGTGGAAGGAGACAACGAGGAGCTCCTGACCGGCGCCTGCGGAGGAGTCGACGTCGACGGCGACGTCGGTGATCTGCTGGCTCGCCACCACCGGGTCCTCCCCGAGCAGCGTCCACGGCCGCTCGACGTCGTAGAACCGCATGACGTGGACGAAGCTGCGGGCCTCCGCGTCCCCCGCCAGCGCGGCCTCGACCAGCTCCGTCCAGCCGTCCGCCGCCTCCGGGGTGAGGTGCTCGGTCACGCTGTCACCGGCGAGGTCCGCCACGGTGTAGTCCTCCCGCTCGGGGTCGAGCAGCGCCGGTGGGAACGCCTCCGCCAGCGCGAAGTCGGAGAGCTCGTCGAACGCCTCGTCGACGCGGTCCTGGCCGAACACCGCCGCGGCACGCGCGTTCGGGGAGGGCTCCTCGACGTACACCTCCGGTGTCACCTCCGCCGGGTCGGTGACCACTCCGCAGCCGACCAGCACCCCCGCCACGGCGATGACCAACCCCGGACGGCACCACCTCATGGACGACCCCCACGCTCCTGGCACGACCTGTGTCGCGCACGGGAGTGTCACCGTACTCCGTGATCCCCCGGTCATCCTTCCGATCGGGCCGCTCCTCTTTCGGCGGACCCGCGAAGGGACTACGTTCTACACATGGTCGACGCAACGAAGCGTGGCGGGGTCAACCTGGCGAGCATCCTCGGATTCCTCGTGGTCATCGCGCTGCTCGCGGTGGTCGCCTGGGCGATCCTGCGGGAGGACGACTCCGACCCGGCCACCACGGGGGAAGACGGCGCCGTCGCCGGCGGTTGTGAGTCGCTGGTGACCGTGCGGGTGGCGACGACGGACGACTTCGCACCGGTCGTCGAGTCCGCCGCGGACCGGGTCGAGGAGAACGACGAGTGCGTGCGGTACTCGGTGTCCACGGCGCCGTCCTCGGTCACCGCCGACCAGATCCGTGCCGGCACCGCCCGGCCGGACGTGTGGATCCCGGACTCCGACGTCTGGGTGGACCGGGTGAACCAGAGCCCCGACGCACCGACGCTGAGCGCTGGGCCCACGCTCGCCACCAGCCTGGCGGCCCTCGCCGTCCCGAACTCCCTCGCGGAGTCGACCGGGCTGAGCGGACCGCAGCCGTGGCAGGCGATCCTCTCCGGGCCGCTCGAGCTGCGCCTGGGCGACCCCGAGGAGTCGACGACGAGCATGCTCCTGCTCCATGCCGCCGACCAGGCGATCGGCGACTCGCCGCAGGGCGAGCAGCTGCTCGGGGCCCACATCATCCGGATGTCCCGCCAGGCCCAGACCGAGGAGGAGCTGCTCGCCCAGGCGAGCGACGACGGCGAGGACGCCACCGCCGTCGCCGCCACCGAGCAGCAGATCTACCGGCAGCGCCTGGAGAACCCGGACGTACCGCTCACCGCCGTCGTCCCGGCCGACGGGACGGGAGCCCTGGTCTACTCGTGGGTCGCGGTGCCCGGGCCCGACCAGGGTGCCGCGACCCGCAGCGCGGTCTCCGACCTCGAGCAGTCCCTCACCGGGGTCGCCGGGGTGGCCGACCGGGAGGACGCCGGGTTCCGGCTCCCGGACGGCGAGGCACCGGAGGTGCCCGGGATCCCTGCCGGCACCGAGCCGGCCCTCACCGCCCCGACCCTCGACGACGCCGACGCCGTCGTCGCGCTGTGGAACATCGTCGCGGTCGACATGCGGATGCTCGCCGTCATCGACGTCTCGGGGTCCATGCTCGAGCCCGTCGGCGACCAGAACCGGATCTCCCTCGCCGCCGCCTCCGCCCACACCGCGCTCGAGGTCTTCCCGACGACCTCCCAGGTGGGCCTGTGGATCTTCTCCACCGACCACCCCGGTGGCGCCGACTGGACCGAGCTCGTCCCGATCGCCCCGCTCGACTCCCCGAGCGGCGACGGCCTGCACCGCGACGCCCTCCTCGGGGCCACCGCCGCGCTACCGAGCCACACGGTCGAGGGCGGCGACACCGGCCTGTACGACACCGTGCTCGCCGCCTACCGGGAGGTCCAGGCGAACTACGAGCCGGGGTTCGTCAACTCGGTCGTGCTGCTCACCGACGGCAAGAACGAGGACGACAACAGCATCACGCTCAGCGAGCTCCTCGCCGAGCTCCAGGCGAGCGTCGACCCCGCCAAGCCGATCCCGATCATCACCGTGGGCATGGGCACGGGGACGGACGAGGAGGTGCTCCGGATCATCTCCGCGCAGACCGGTGGCCGCAGCTACCTCGCGCGGAACCCGGCGGACATCGGCACCGTCTTCGTCGACGCCCTGACCCACCGCTTCCGCGCGGGCTGACCGGCCGGCTCAGACCGGCTTGACCAGCGGGAAGGTAATCGTCTCGCGGATGCCGTGGCCGGTGAGCGCCATGAGGAGGCGGTCGATGCCCATCCCCATGCCTCCGGACGGCGGCATGCCCTGCTCCATCGCCTCGAGGAAGTCCTCGTCCACCCGCATCGCCTCCGGGTCCCCCGCCGCGGCGACGAGCGCCTGGGCCTCGAACCGCTCGCGCTGGACGACCGGGTCGACGAGCTCGGAGTACGCGGTGGCCAGCTCGAACCCGCGGACGTACAGGTCCCACTTCTCCACGACGCCCGGGATCGAGCGGTGCGCCCGGGTCAGCGGGGAGGTATCCACCGGGTAGTCCCGCACGAACGTCGGGGCCTGGAGGTGGTCACCCACGAGGTGCTCCCAGACCTCCTCGACCACCTTGCCCGGCGTGTAGTGGGGCGCGATGGGGATGTCGAAGCGCTCGGCGTAGCGTTCGAGCTGTTCCATCGGGGTGTCGGGGGTGACCTCCTCGCCGAGCGCGGCGCTCAGCGAGGGGTAGAGCGAGATCTCGTCCCACTCACCGCCGAGCTCGTACTCCGCGCCGTCGGCGAGACGCACCGTCGTGCTGCCGAAGGCGTCCAGGGCGGCCTGCTGGACGATGCTGCGGGTGAGTTCGGCCATCGTGTCGTAGGAACCGTATGCCTCGTACGCCTCGAGCATGGCGAACTCCGGGGAGTGGCTGGAGTCGGCGCCCTCGTTGCGGAAGTTCCGGTTGATCTCGAAGACCTTCTCGATCCCGCCGACCACCGCGCGCTTGAGGAAGAGCTCGGGGGCGATCCGCAGGTAGAGGTCCATGTCGTAGGCGTTCATGTGGGTGACGAACGGCCGTGCGGCCGCGCCGCCGGGCTGCACCTGGAGCATCGGGGTCTCGATCTCGAGGAAGTCTCGAGCGTCCAGCGACCGGCGCAGCGACCTCACCACGGCCGAGCGGGTGCGCACCATCTCGCGGGCCGCGGGCCGCATGATGAGGTCGAGGTGGCGACGGCGGACCCGCCCCTCCTCGGAGAGCGCGACCTGCTCGCCGTCCTCGGTCTCGTAGGTCTTGGGCAGCGGCCGCAGCGCCTTGGCCGCGATCCGGTAGGAGTCGGCGAAGACGCTGAGCTCGCCGCGCCGGGAGGCGATGACCCGGCCGTGGACGAAGAGGTGGTCACCGAGGTCGACGTCGGACTTGAAGGACGCCAGCGCCTCCTCCCCGACCTCCGCGCGGGAGAGCATCGCCTGCAGGCGGGTGCCCTCGCCGTCCTGGAGCGTGACGAAGCAGAGCTTGCCGGTGTTGCGCAGGTACATGACGCGTCCGGCGACCCCGACGACGTCGTCGGTCTCCTCGCCGGGCTCCAGGCCCTCGTGCTTCGCGCGGACGGCGGCGATGGTCGTCGTGACGGGCACGGTCACCGGGTAGGGGTCGACGCCGGCGGCCAGCATCCGGGCACGCTTCTCCGCCCGGATGCGGACCTGCTCGGGAACGTCGTGGTCGAGCTCCTCGCTGCGGGGCACGGTCGTCTCACTCACCCCGCGATCCTACCCAGCGGGCGGGATGGTCCTCGCTCGGGGCTATCCTCGTGCGGACGTCGCGGGACGGGACGAGGAGTTGGGCGATGACCGAGCAGACGGGCGGCCCCGCCGAGCGGGGCCCGGAGCCCGCCGACCCCGGCGCCGCGGACGACGAGGCCCACCAGCCCGGGCTCTTCGACATCCCGCCCGGTGCTCGGCAGGCCCCGGTGCGCATCGTCCTGCTCACCGGCCCCTCCGGCTCGGGCAAGACGTCCCTCACCCGGCGGGTGGGCCTGCCGGTCGTCGCGCTCGACGACTTCTACCGTGACGGTGACCACCCCGACCTGCCGCGCCGCTACGGCATCGTCGACTGGGACGACCCGCGCAGCTGGGACCATGCCGCGGCGCTCGCGGCGCTGCTCGAGATCGCGCGGACCGGGCGCGCGCAGGTGCCGCTGTACGACATCCCGACCAACCGGCGCACCTCCGTGCGGCAGTTCGACGCCGGTGACAGCCCGATCGTGCTCGCCGAGGGCATCTTCGCCGCCGAGCTCATTGCCGACCTACGGGACGAGGACGTCCTGGCCGACGCGCTGCTGCTGTGGCGGCCGCGCGCCCAGACCTTCTGGTTCCGGCTCATGCGCGACCTCGGCGAGGCGCGCAAGCCACCGCTCACGCTGGTGCGGCGCGGCCTGAGCCATGCGCGCTCCGAGCCGGCCATGCTCGCGGCCCTGGAGCGGCGGGGCGCCCGGCGGATGCGGGTCCACGAGGCCGAGAGCCACATCCGGGACCTCGCGGCCCGGGCCTGGTGACGAGACCGCTTCCGGTCCCTCCCCTCATGCGAGGAGCGCGGTGATGACGAGGATCGCGGGCACGGAGCCCAGGGTGGAGAGGAAGATCGCGTCGCGGGCGAGGACGACCCCGCGGCCGTACCGGCTGGCCAGCACGAAGACGTTCTGCGCTGTGGGCAGGGCGGCGAGCACCGTGACGGCGTACAGGGCGGCGTCCTGCAGCCCGACGGCCAGGCCCACGGCGTAGGCGAGCGCCGGCTGGACCAGGAGCTTGAGCCCGACGACGAGCGCGACCTCGGTCACGGGGGAACCCGCCCCCGGCTTGGGTCCCAGCCGCAGCGAGACGCCGTAGGCGAGGAGCATCGCGGGCACCGCCATCGCACCGAGCAGGTCGACCGGGGAGCGCACCACCGTCGGCAGCTGGACCCCGGTGAGCGCGAGCACCAGCCCGACCACCGCGCCCAGCAGGAGCGGGTTGCGCACCGTCCGCAGGGCGAGCCGGGCGAACCCGATGCCGTCGGCCGCCGTCGTCCGGTCGAGGACCGCGAGCGCGAGCGGCTGGAGGACGAGGAGCTGGAGCAGGAGGATCGGGGCGACGAGCGCGGCGTCCCCGAGGACGTAGGCGGCCACCGGGATGCCCAGGTTGCCGGCGTTGACGTACATGGAGCACAGGGCGGCGACGACGCTCTCCGGGGCCGGCCGGCGGGCGACCAGCCGGGAGAGGAGGAGGTACAGGAGCAGGGCACCGGCCACGGCCCCGGCGGAGGCGACGAGGTTGGCGGAGAACACCGCCGCGATGTCGGCGTCGGCGACGACGGTGAGCAGGAGCGCGGGGCTGGCGACCCAGAAGGCCAGCCGGACGAGCATCGTCTGGCTGGCGTAGGTGAGGAAGCCGACGTGCGCGAGGAGCGACCCGAGGGCGATGAGGACCGCGAGCGCGGCGAACCCCTCGAGCACCACCAGCACGTCAGCGCGGCCCGGCGACCGTCTCGGCGCGGTGGGCGGCGAACGGCACGCCGCTCGGCTCCACCGGGTACGGGAGGTCCGCGGCGGCCGGGGGGACCTGGCCCGGCTCGTCGCCGACGTCCCGGATGCGGTTGTGCTCGTCGACGAGGACGACGGCGGGTGTGTGCGTGCGGGCGTCGGCGTCGCTGAGCATCCCGTAGGCGATGACGATGACGAGGTCACCGGGGTGGACGTGGTGGGCGGCGGCGCCGTTGACCTTGACCTCGCCGCTGCCCCGCTCGCCGGGGATGACGTAGGTCGTGAGCCGCGCCCCGTTGGTGATGTCGACGACGTCGACCTGCTGGCCGGGCAGCAGGTTCGCGGCGTCGAGCAGGTCGGTGTCCACGGTGAGGGAGCCGACGTAGTGGAGGTCGGCGGCGGTCACGGTGGCACGGTGGATCTTGCCGATGAGCATCGGCCGGTGCAGCGAGCTGGGCGCCGGCATCGTCAGTGGTCCTCTCGCAGGTGGACGGTCGTGTTGTCGATGAGTCGGGTCCTGCCCACCCGGGCGGCGACGGCGAGCAGCGCAGCTCCCGCGTGGTCGGGTGGGACGGGGACCATGGTGTCGGGGTCGACGAGCTCGAGGTAGTCGAGCTCGACGGCGGACTCCTCCGCGAGCCGCTCGCGCGCCGCCCGCAGCACGGCCGGCCCGCCCTCGGCGGCGTGCTCCGCGCCCGCGCGCAGGGCGGCGGACAGGGCGAGCGC
>DAHVRG010000169.1 GCA_027322565.1 Georgenia sp. | reverse complement strand
AGCAGCGCGCGGTAGAGCACGATCTGCCGCGGCGTGGAGGAGAGCAGGTCCTCCCCGCGCAGCACGTGGGTGATGTTCATCAGCGCGTCGTCCACCGGGTTGACGAGCGTGTACAGCGGCTGCCCGTTCGCCCGGACGATGACGAAGTCCGGGATCGTGCCCGCCTTGAACGTCACCTCGCCGCGCACGAGGTCGGTGAAGGTGATGTCCTCGTCCGGCATCCGGATGCGCAGCACCGGCCGGCGGCCCTCGGCGCGGAAGGCGGCCTTCTGCTCCTCGGTGAGCCTGCGGTCGTAGCCGTCGTAGCCGAGCTTCGGGTCGCGGCCGGCGGCGCGGTGCCGCTCCTCGATCTCCTCCGGCGTGGAGAAGGACTCGTACGCGTGCCCCGCCTCGAGCAGCCGGTTGGCGACGTCGGTGTAGATGTCGAGCCGCTGCGACTGCCGGTACGGCTCGTGCGGCCCGCCGACCTCGACGCCCTCGTCCCAGTCCAGCCCGAGCCAGCGCATCGCGTCGAGGAGCTGGTGGTAGCTCTCCTCGGAGTCGCGGGCGGCGTCGGTGTCCTCGATCCGGAACACGAAGGTCCCGCCGGTGTGGCGGGCGTAGGCCCAGTTGAACAGGGCCGTGCGGATGAGCCCGACGTGCGGGGTCCCGGTCGGCGAGGGACAGAAGCGGACACGGACGGCGCCCGAGCGGGCGCCGTCGTCGGCAAGGGCGGGGCTGTTCTCGGTCATGGTGCCTCCCAGCCTATAGAGCCGCGCCGCTGGACGACGACGGCGGCCGGGCCGCCGGGCGTACGGCCCTGCCGAGTCGGTCAGAGCGTCGAGGAGATGACCTTCCGCAGACCCTCCACCCAGTCCTCCTCGGAGGGCCAGGCCGAGACGACGAGCCAGGTCGCGCCGGCGTCGGCGTACTCGTCGGCCGGGACCCCCTCGGCCCAGGGGGCGACGACGTCCCACGGCTCGGACTGTGCGTCGTCGGCGGGCACGAGGGCGAGGTAGTCGGCGAGCGCCTGCGGCGTCAGCGACCCGCCGTAGGGGGCGATCGGCACGACGCCGTCCCAGCGGCGGGCACGCCGCAGCGGCTTGCGGTTCGGCGTCACCCCGGCGACCCACACCGGTGGGCGCGGCTCCTGGACCGGGCGGGGCACGAAGTCGGCCTTGACGCGGTAGTGCTCGCCGGTGTGGTCGGTGGGGCCGCTCCACAGCTGGTCGATGACGTCGAGCGCCTCGTCGAGCATCGCGCCGCGCAGCTTCTTGTCCGACTCGTCGCCGAGGTCGGAGAAGTCGAGGTCGTCCGGCTCACCGAGGCCGACGCCGAGGACGGCGCGGCCGCCGCTGAGGTGGTCGAGGCTCGTCATCTGCTTCGCCAGGACGTGGGGCCGCCGGCGGGTCGGCGGGGTGACCATGGTGCCGAGCAGCACCCGCTCCGTGGTCTGTGCGAGCGCTCCGAGGAGCACCCACGGGTCGTGGACGGGCATCCCCGCCGTCCACTGGACGTGGTCCCAGAGGAAGACCCCGTCCCACCCGGCCTGCTCGGCCTCGCGGCCGAGGGCGATGACCGTGGCGGCGTCGGTGAACGGCGGAATACTCACGGCGTATCTCATGGCCCGGAGGATACGTCGACGTGGGCGCGGCCCGGCCGGGCGTCCGCGGCACGGGCGTGGCTCAGCCGCCGGCGGGAAGGTCGGCGCCGCCCGCGGCAGGCAGGCCGTACACGCGGATGGCGGTGTCGTGCCAGATGTGGGCGGCGTCAGCGGCGGAGAGCTCGGCGAGCACGTCGCGGAGCACCGCGAGGGTCGGGCGGTAGCCGCCGTGGGGCACGGTCATCGGCCAGTCGCCGCCGTACATGAGGCGGCTCGGGCCGAACGCGTCGAGGGCGACGTCGACGGCCGGCCGGAGCGTGGCGGCGTCGTAGCGGGCGCCGGGGACCCGCAGCCCGGAGACCTTCGCGACCGAGCGCGGCACGTGTGCCACGCGCCGCAGCAGCGCCTCCCACTCGGTGAACGCGGCCGACCCGGGCCCGTCCGCCAGCGGTGGTTTCGCCAGGTGGTCGACGACGACGGTGAGCTCCTCCACCTCCTCGACGAGCGCGGCGACCTGGTCCAGGTGCCGGGGGTAGGCGTCGGGCACGTCGAAGGGGACGCCGCGTGCGGCGAGCAGCCGCAGGCTCTCCCGCACGGCCGGCAGCCGGAGGAAGTCGGGCCGCGGGTCGTCGTGGACGAGGTGGCGGACGCCGACGAAGGCCGGGTGGGCCTGCCACCGGTCCAGCGCCTGCTCCGCCTGTGCCGGGTCGTCCAGCGGCACCCACCCCACGACCCCGACGGCCCACGGGTGCCGGGCACTGACGTCGAGGAGGAACTGCGTGTCGGCGAGCGTGTCGTCGGCCTGCACGAGGACGGCACGTTCGATGCCGGCGGCCACCAGCTCCCGGGCGGCCTCCGGGGGCAGGTAGTCGCGGTGGAGCTCCCCGAGCTCCGGGGTGACCCACGCGTACGGGCTGTCCCCCGCGGTGCGCGGGAGGCGCCACAGGTGGAGGTGGGCGTCCACCGTGCCCGTCACCGGGCTGCCCTCCCGACGTCCGCGTCCACGAGCCCCTCCCGGGCGAGCTCCTCCCAGAGCTCCTCCGGCACGTCCGCCGAGGCGTGGGCGACGGCGGCCGCCACCTCGTCGGGGTGACGGGCACCAACGACGACGGTCGTCACCGCGGGATGCCGCAGGACGAACTGGACGGCGGCCGCGGGGACGGTGACCCCGTACGCGCCGCACACCTCGTGCAGGCGCCGCACCCGCGCCACCACCCACCCGGGCGCGGGGCCGTAGTCGTAGACCACCCGTTCGGGCATCGTCGGGGAGGCGAGTGCCCCCGTGTTGTACACGCCCGCGACGACGACGGAGACGCCGCGCTCCAGGCACAGGGGCAGGAGCTCCTCGGCTGCCGGCTGCTCGAGGAGCGTGTACCGGTTGGCGCAGGTCACCTCGTCGAGGTCCCCCTCCCGGACGCAGCGGGCGAGGGCCCGGTGGTCGTTGGAGCCGACGCCGATCCGCCCCACCAGCCCCTCCTCCCGCAGCCGGGCGAGGGCGGGCAGCCCGCGGGAGACGCCGTCGTCGAGGTCGTAGACGTCGGGGTCGTGGAGGTAAAGGGTGTCGACGCGGTCGAGCCCGAGCCGCTCCAGTGAGTCCTCGAGGCTGCGGCGCAGCCCGTCGAGGCTCGGGTCCCACCGGCGTCGCAGCACCGCGGGGACGGCGAACCCGCCCTCCTCGTCGAGCTGCCCGGGCCGGTGGTCGGGGTCGGGCTCCAGCAGCCGGCCGGCCTTCGTCGTCACGGTGTAGCCGTCACGCGGGACGCCGAGCTCCCGCAGGGCCCGGCCGAGCCGCTCCTCGGCCAGCCCGAGCCCGTAGTGGGGCGCGGTGTCGAAGTGCCGCACGCCCACCTCCCAGGCGGTGCGCACCGTGGCGAGCGCCTGCTCCTCGGGCACCGCCGCGTAGAGGTTGCCCAGCGGACCTCCGCCGAGCCCGACCCGTGTCACGTCCGCCCCGTCACGCCGTGACGTCCACCGGGGTCTGCCCCGACCACACCGGCCCGTGCGGATAGGCGTACCTGCTCCGGGACGCGGCGAGCATCTCGGTCCCCGCGCCCGGCGCGACCGGCGCGCGGTAGCGGCCGGCGACGACCTCCACGGGGGTGACGAAGTGCTCGTGGAGGTGGTCCACGTACTCGATCATCCGGCCCTCGAGCGTGCCGGAGACGGCGACGTAGTCGAACATCGCGAGGTGCTGGACGGCCTCGCACAGCCCCACTCCCCCGGCGTGGGGGCAGACGGGGACGCCGAACTTCGCGGCCAGGAGGAGGACGGCGACGTTCTCGTTGACGCCGGCGACGCGGGTGGCGTCGAGCTGGA
>DAHVRG010000168.1 GCA_027322565.1 Georgenia sp. | reverse complement strand
CCTCGAGGTGGAGACCTACACGTGGACCGTGCTCCCCGCCGACCAGCGGCCGGTCGACGACGCCGGCCTCGTCGCCGGGATCGCGGCCGAGCTGCGGTACGCGCGGGAGCAGCTGGTATCGCTCGGACTGGAGGACGCATGAACGACAAGCTCCTGGTGCTCAACGTCGTCGCCCTGACCCCACGCCTGCTCGAGCACATGCCGCGGCTGCGGCGCGTCGCCGAGCGGGGTTACCGGGCGAGGCTCGACACGGTGCTGCCGGCGGTGACCTGCACGGCCCAGTCGACCTACCTCACCGGCCTGCTGCCGAGCGAGCACGGCATCGTCGGCAACGGCTGGCTCTTCCGCGACCTCGGCGACGTCCTCCTGTGGCGCCAGCACAGCGGCCTCGTCGAGGGCGAGCGGGTGTGGGAGACCATCCGGCGCCACCGCCCCGACTACCGCGTGGCCAACGTGTGCTGGTGGTACGCGATGGGCGCCGACGTCGACACGACGATCACCCCGCGCCCGGAGTACCACGCCGACGGCCGCAAGGAGCCCGACTGCTGGACCTGGCCGCCCTCGCTGCACGACGAGCTCGTCGCCGAGCTGGGCCCCTTCCCGCTCTTCACCTTCTGGGGGCCCGGGGCCAACATCGAGTCTTCCAGGTGGATCATCGGTGCCACCCGCAAGGTGCTGCCGGACCACGACCTCACCCTTGCCTACGTGCCGCACCTGGACTACGACCTCCAGCGCTTCGGCTCGACCGCGCCGGAGGCGGCGCGGGCCGCGCGGGAGGTCGACGACGCGCTCGCCCCGCTGCTCGACGACGCCGAGGCGCTGGGCGCGAGGGTCGTCGTGCTCAGCGAGTACGGCATCACCGACGTCGACCGCCCGGTCGACGTCAACCGGGCGCTGCGCCGGGCCGGGCTGCTCCACGTCCACCGCAACTCCACCGGCGAGATCCTCGACACCTGGACCTCCCGGGCCTTCGCCGTCGCCGACCACCAAGTCGCCCACGTGTACGTGCGCAACCCCGAGGACGTCCCAGCCGTGCGTGACCTGCTCGCGGCGCTGCCCGGCGTCGAGCAGGTGCTCGACGAGGAGGGCAAGCGGGCCAACGGGCTGGACCACCCGCGCTCCGGGGAGCTCGTGCTCGTCGCGGAGCCGGGCGCGTGGTTCACCTACTACTACTGGCTCGACGACAGCGACGCCCCGGACTTCGCCAGGCTGGTGGAGATCCACAAGAAGCCCGGGTACGACCCGGTCGAGCTCTTCATGGACCCGAAGGACAGGTGGGTCAAGCTGCGCGCCGGGAAGGCGCTGCTGCGCAAGAAGCTCGGGATGCGCTACCTCATGGACGTCGTCCCGCTCGACCCCTCGCCGCTCGGCGGGAGCCACGGCCGTCTACCCGACCACCCGGACGAGGGGCCGGTGCTCCTCTGCTCCGAGCCGGCGACCGCCACCGAGCACGTCCGGGCCACCGAGGTCCGCGACCTGCTCCTGCGCCTCGCCGACGTGCCCGTCCCGGCCGAGAGCCGGTAGCAGCTCGCGTCCCCTGACCCGGCCGGGTCAGGGGACGTCGGCCTGGACGAGGGTGCCGGTACCGGCGACGGTCAGGGGGCCCTCGTCGGCCCGGACGAACCCGGCCTGCCCCCGCGCCAGGGTGAGGGAGGAGGAGGCTGCCGCCACCTCGACCTCCCCGTCGAGGCAGAGCAGCACCCGAGGGCCGCGCCCGGGCAGCGGGCGGGCCCCGTCGGCGCAGTCGCCGTCGTCGAGCACGGTCACCGAGAGCTCGAAGTCGTCGACCGGGGCGTAGAACACGCGGGTGGCGCCGTGGAAGACCTCGGGGGCGACCCGGATCGGTGGTGCGGCGACGTAGTCGACGCAGTCGAGAACCTCGGCGACGTCGACGTGCTTACGGGTCAGCCCCGCCCGCAGGACGTTGTCCGAGGACGCCATGACCTCCACGCCCAGCCCGGAGAGGTAGGCGTGGACCCCACCGGCAGGGACGAACAGGGAGTCCCCCGGCTGCAGCGTGACCGGGTTGAGCAGGAGCGAGGCGACGACACCCGGGTCGTCCGGGTAGTGCTCGGCCAGGCGCAGGACGATGGCGTCGGCCCGCGGCGACGGGGAGCCGCGGTCCCGACGCTCCCGGCACGCCGCCACGACCTGGGCGACGTCGTCCAGAGTGGGGCGGGTCGCCTCGTCGAGCAGCGCGGTGAAGGCGGTGCGCATCCCGTTCGGCGTCGGGTCGGCCGCCAGCGTGCGGTGGAGCTCCCGGGCGAGCGGGGCGTCGAGGTCGGCGAGCAGCTCGGCGGCCCGCCGGGGGGCGCGGAAGCCGCACACCGCCTCGAACGTGGTCAGCGCGAAGACGAGCTCGGGCTTGTGGTTCGGGTCGCGGTAGTTGCGCCACGGCGCGTCCAGCGGCACACCCGCCGCGTTCTCCGCCGCGAACCGCTCGCGGGCCCGCTCGAGGTCCGGGTGGACCTGGAGGGACAGCGGGCTGTCGGGGGCGATGAGCTTGAGCAGGTAGGGCAGGTCGGTCCCGAACCGGGCGACGACGTCGCGCCCGAGCGTGCCCTGCGGGTCGGCGGCGATGAGCGCGCCCAGGTCCGTACTGCCGTCCTCGGTGGGGGCCGGCCCGGTGGGGTGGGCCCCGAACCACAGCTCGGCGAGCGGGCGCCCGTCCGGCTCCGTCCCGACGAGCCCGTGGATCGCCGACGGCGAGCCCCATGCGTACGCACGTGGCACTCCGAGCACTCGGCGCATGACCACCTCTCCACGTCGGCAGGCGGATGCCGTGCCGCTCCGCCTACCGTATCCCGGAGCCCGAGGGCAGGCGGAAGGCGCCGCGCCCCGTGCGCGCGGCGCCCCACGCCGGTCAGGAGCAGCTGCTCGCGAACCGCTGGGTGTTGTAGATGTTGCCGTTCTCCGCCTCGACGGTGCCGACGGCGATGAAGCGGTTGGCCGGGTCGAGGAGGTTCTCCCGGTGGCTCGGGGAGTTCATGTACTCGGTGAGCACCGCCTCGGGGTCGTCGGCGAAGTGGTAGGTGCCCCAGAAGATGTTCTCCGCGGTGGCGGCGCAGCCGGCGGCGTCACCGTCGGCCCCGATCGTCTCGGGGGCCGCGTGTTCGAAGGTGCCCGTCTCCGCCATCCAGGCCGAGTGGTCCATGGCCCCGGACCGGAGCGCGGGCCACGCGGCGATCGCGGGCACGCCCGCCGCGGCACGCTCGTCGTTGATGAGCTCGACCATGGTCGCGTCGAAGTCCGCGAACGGGTCGTCCGGCTCCGGCGGCAGCGACGGCCGCCGGTCGGTGCGCAGCCCGAGGGTGTCGCTGCCGTTGCCGTCCCAGTCCCCCACGAGCGCGGCGTCGCCCGGACGGCCGAACGTCACCACCAGCTGCGCGGGACCCCCGCTCATCGAGTTCCGGATGTGGAAGTCGTTCCCGCGGCGGACCCCGAGCGTGGAGCGCCCGTCCCCGTTCCAGTCCCCCACGAGGATCTCGTCGTCCGCGCGTCCGTAGGCGAGGACGACGTCGGCGTCACCCCCGCGCATCGAGTTCTTCAGGTGGTAGACCTTCCCCCGCCGGACGCCGAGGGAGTCGCGGCCGTCGCCGTCCCAGTCCCCGACGACGACGACGTCGTCCGGCCGGCCGTAGG
>DAHVRG010000117.1 GCA_027322565.1 Georgenia sp. | reverse complement strand
AGCTCCTCCTGCCGCTCGCGGACGGGCACCTCACCGACGTCGGGCAGCACGACCCCGCCACCATCCTCGCCGGCACGTGGTACGAGCGCTGGCGGCAGACCCCGGAGGAGCGGCGCGGCCCCTTCCGCACCTACACCGTGCGAGCCGTGCGACCCGAGCTCGCCGAGGTCGACGTCGACATGGTCGTCCACGGCGACGGCGGGCCCGCCACCCGCTGGCTCCGTGACGCCCGGCCGGGGGACCGCGTCGTCGTCGTCGGGCCGGACGCCCGCTCCCGGCACAACGCGGTGGGCGCGGACTGGGCACCGGGCACCGCGACCGAGCTCCTCCTCGCGGGTGACGAGACCGCCGCCCCTGCGATCTGCGCCATCCTCGAGAGCCTCCCGCCCGGCCGCCGGGCCCGGGCGTTCGTCGAGGTGCCCCACGCCGGTGACGTCCTCGACGTCGCGCTCCCCGCCGACGTCGAGCTCACCTGGCTGGTCCGGGAGGACCGGCCCCACGGCCACGAGCTCCTCCCCGCCGTCCGCGCCTGGGTCGCCGCCAACGCCGCCGTCGTCGACGACGCCCGCGCCGTCGTCCGGCAGGCGCTGGAGGACGTCGACGTCGACACCGAGCTGCTCTGGGACTCCCCGGTCCTCCACGTCCAGCCGATCGACAGCTGCGGCCGCGGGGAGCGCTGCGGCTCCGACTTCTACGCCTGGTTCGCGGGCGAGGCCGCCGTCATCAAGACGCTGCGCCGGACGCTCGTAAGCGAGGCCGGCGTGTGCCGTCGCCGCGTCGCCTTCATGGGCTACTGGCGCCAGGGGCGCAGCGAGGCGCAGTGAGCGCCGGTACCACCCGTCGATGACCGCGACCCTCACCGAGACACCGCGACCGCCCGTCCCGACCAGGCGCCGCCTCGTCGGGCTGGGCGTCGCCGTCCTCGTCCTCCTCCTCGTCGTCGTGGCCAGCCTCGCGCTCGGGGCGCGGGACGTCCCGCTCGGCGCCGTGGTCGACGCCCTCACCGCGCGTGTCCCGGGCGACAACGACCACAACGTCGTCCTCGACCAGCGGCTGCCCCGCACCGCCGTCGGGTTGCTCGTCGGGGCGGCCCTCGGCCTGGCCGGCACGCTGATGCAGGGGGTGACCCGCAACCCGCTCGCCGACCCCGGCCTGCTCGGGATCAACGCCGGGGCGTCCCTGTTCGTCGTCCTCGCCATCACGCTGCTCGGCGTCACCAGCCCGGTGTCCTACGTCTGGTTCGCCTTCGCGGGAGCGGCGGCCGCGACACTCCTCGTGTACGGGATCGGCGCCGCCGGCAGGCACGGCGCGACCCCCGTCAAGCTCGCCCTCGTAGGTACCGCCCTCACGGCCGGGATCACCTCGCTGCTCACCCTGCTCCTCCTCAGCAGCACGACGGCCACGAACGCCTACCGGTTCTGGTCCGTCGGCTCCCTCGCCGGCCGCGGGACGGGGGAGAGTGCCGGCGTCGTCCTCACCCTGCTCCCGGTCCTCGCCGCCGGCGCCCTGCTCGCGCTCCTGTGCGGACGCTCCCTCAACCTCCTGTCGATGGGCGACGACCTGGCCCGCGGGCTCGGTCTCAACGTCCCGCTCGCCCGCCTCGTCGCCTTCCTCGCCGCCGTCCTCCTCGCCGGTGGGGCGACCGCGCTCGCCGGGCCGGTCGTCTTCGTCGGGCTCGTCGTGCCGCACGTCGTCCGGCCGCTCACCGGCCCGGACTACCGCTGGGTGCTGCCGTTCGCCGTCGTCGTCGGCCCGGTGCTGCTCCTCGCCGCGGACGTCGTCGGCCGCCTCGTCGCGCGCCCCGGCGAGCTCGAGGTGGGGCTCGTCGTCGCCTTCGTCGGCGCCCCGGTGCTCATCGCCATCGTCCGTCGCACCCGGACGGCCGGACTATGACGACGACCGCCCCGCCCACCACCGCCCCGGCCCTCGCGGCCCTCCACGGCGTCCGGCGCCGCCGACGCCGGCGGACCACGGTCGTCACCGGCGTCCTCGCCGTCGTCGTCCTCGTCCTCGCCTGGTCCGTCCTCGCCAGGGGCGGGCACGCGGGCGAGGTGCTCGACTACGCCGCCGGGCTCATCGGCAGGGGCAGCGGTGAGGGTGCCTTCACCATCGGCCGGATCCGCCTGCCCCGGGTGGCGCTCGCCGTCCTCGTCGGCATCGCGCTCGGCGTGGCCGGGGGGATCTTCCAGACCGTGCTCGGGAACCCGCTCGCCAGCCCCGACATCCTCGGCGTCAGCGGTGGGGCGAGCGCCGCCGCCGCGTTCTCCATCGTCGCGCTCGGCCTGTCCGGGCTCCTCGTCGGTGTCGCGGCCCTGGCCGGTGCGGCCGTCGCGGCAACCCTCATCTACCTCCTCGCGTGGCGCGACGGCGTGACCGGCTACCGCTTCGTCCTCGTCGGCGTCGGCGTCGCCTTCGCCATCAACGGGCTCGTCGGCTACCTCCTCACCCGCAGCGAGGTCAACGACGTCCGCTCCGTGCTCGTGTGGATGGTCGGGAGCATCGGGACCCCGCGGTGGCGCGACGTGGGCATCCTCGCCGTCGCCGTCCTCGTCCTCGCCCCGCTCATCGCCGTCGTCAGCCGTCGGCTGCGGGTGCTCGCGCTGGGCGACGAGACCGCCGGCGGTCTCGGCGTGCGGGTGGAGCGGGCCCGCCTCCTCGCCCTCGCCGTCGCGGTGGCGCTCGCCGCCCTCGCCACCGCGTTCGCCGGACCGGTCGCGTTCGTCGCGTTCGTCTCCGCCCCCATCGCCCGGCGCCTGCTGCCCACGGCCGGGGCGGTGCTGCTGCCCGCCGGGCTCGTCGGCGCGGCCGTCATCCTCGGTGCCGAGCTGGCCGCCCAGTACCTCGTCCCCTCCCTGGAGGCCCCCGTGGGGATCATCACCGGCGCCGTGGGCGCCTGCTACCTGCTGTGGCTGCTCGTCGCCGCGGACCGACGGGGTGAGACGGCATGAGCGGCCCCGACCTGCGCACCGTCGGGCTCACCCTCGCCTACGACGGCCGCGCCGTCGTCACCGACCTCGACCTCACCGTCCCGCCCGGTGCCGTCACCGTCGTCGTCGGCGCCAACGGCTGCGGCAAGTCCACGC